>JBBPZF010000032.1:0-5145 GCA_038199105.1 Chitinophagales bacterium
ATTTCTTAGATATAAGTAGAATTATATAGATCGCAAGGCTCCAATGCTTAGGCTAATCTGCGGATTGTGCTCATTCATCTTTCACTAACTAATATTGTTTCACTAACTTATTTTAATCAACTATATGAGTTGTACCAGTTGTAGTACAGGGAAACCCGGAGGATGCAAAAGTAACGGAGGTTGCAGCACGGGTGGTTGTAACCGTATGAATGTACATGATTGGCTGGCCAATCTTCCCTTTAGCGATCCCGAAAGTAATTGCCGCATTATAGAAGTTTCCTTTAACCAGGGAAGCCGTAAAGATTTTTTCAGAAATAGTGCTTTGCAATATTTTGAGAAAGGAGATATAATAGCAGTAGAAGGTGTAAGTGGCTTTGACGTAGGCACCGTAAGCATTACCGGCGAATTGGTAAGGCTTCAGTTAAAAAAACATGGCTTAAAAGAAGACAATCCTGATTTCAAAAGGATACTCAGGCTGGCCACGGATAATGACATTATAAAATGGAAAGAAACAAAGGCCCGCGAGCATGAAGTACTAATCAGGAGCAGGGCCATTGCAAGGCAGTTGAATGTTGACCTGAAAATGGCGGAAGTGGAAATACAGGCCGATAGCAGGAAAGCCACTTTTTTTTATATAGCGGATGAGAGGGTAGATTTTCGTGAGCTCATAAGAGTGTATGCGTCGGAGTTTAAAGTGAAGGTGGAAATGAAACAAATAGGCGCACGCCAGGAAGCCGGCAAAGTGGGCGGAATAGGTAGTTGCGGCAGGGAACTTTGTTGCAGCACATGGCTTACTGATTTTAAAAGTGTAAATACAAATGCAGCCCGTTATCAAAACTTAAGCATTAATCAAACAAAACTCAGCGGCCAATGCGGGCGACTGAAATGCTGCCTTAATTATGAATTAGACACTTACCTTGATGCGTTACAATATTTTCCTGATGATGCAGAAGTAATTGAAGTGGCAAAGGGACGCGCTTTCCTTGTTAAAAAAGATATTTTTCGAAATCTCATGTGGTATTCTATGCCAGATAGTACCAGGCATTATCCGCTTTCAATTGAGAATGTAAAAAAAATCCAGGAACAAAATAAGAATGGCATCAAGCCTGATACATTGGAAACTGTAGAAATTGTTAGTGGCAAGATAAAAGAAGTAGAACCTGAGTTTGTGGATGTGGTTGGGCACATTACCTTAAAATCACTCGAAAAAAATTCCCGCAGGCACTTATTTTTTGGGCCGGTTATAAATAAAACGACTCAGCAACAGCAGCAAAGGCCGCCGCAGGGAAAACCAAAAGGGCCAAGGCCAAACAATAATAATAACAATAACAGGAACAGGAACAGACCGCCTAAAAAGGACTAATAAGGTTAGATACAAACATCTTTTATCAATTTTTCTCATAACTAAATCATTTGACTTACATGTCAATTGTTGTTTCCAATCTTACAAAAAACTATGGCACACAAAAGGCAATTGACAACATTTCCTTCCAGGTAAATAATAATGAGATAGTGGGATTTCTTGGTCCAAATGGCGCTGGTAAGTCAACCACCATGAAAATAGTTACAGGATATCTTTCAGCCGATTCCGGGGAAGCATCTGTAAATGGCATTAACATAAACACAGAACCTATAAAGGCAAAAAAGCTAATTGGGTATCTTCCGGAAAGTAATCCGCTATATTATGAAATGTATGTCAGGGAATACCTTGAGTTTATTGCAGGCATTCATAAAATTACAGCAGGCGTAAAAAAAAGAATTGAAGGAGTGATTGACCTTACAGGCCTGCGGCCGGAAAGTAAAAAAAAGATTGGCCAGCTCAGTAAAGGTTATAAACAAAGAGTTGGCCTTGCGGCAGCGCTGATCCACGATCCCGAGGTACTTATTCTCGATGAACCGACAAGTGGCCTTGATCCTAACCAAATCGTAGAAATAAGGGAAGTGATAAGGCAATTGGGTAAAAATAAAACGGTACTTTTTTCATCGCACATTTTACAGGAAGTAGAAAGTATTTGCGACAGGGTGATCATTATTAATAAAGGAAATATAGTGGCAGATGATACTTTATCAAGCCTTCGTTCTGCCAACAAAACTTCACATGTAATAATGGTTGATTTTGCCGAAAAGGTTGATGTCGGGGTTCTTAAAAATTTGCAAGGTGTTATTAAAGTAGAAGAAGAAAAGCCATCAGCATTTAAGCTTCAGACTTTAGACCCTGAACTGGTAAAGAAGAACCTGTTTTCATTTAGCCTGGAAAATAATTTGAATATAGTTTCATTAAGAAGCGAGCACAAATCACTGGAAGATGTTTTCAGAAACTTAACCAACTAATTTTACACAAGAAATTACATTTATTTCTGACATAATATTTACGATTTCAGTATTCTTCACCTATTAAAAAATAAGCAATGCAGGAAAAAAAACTTTCACAAACGAAACCTGACGATGAAAAAGTAAAAAAGGCCCATGAGTTGGCGGAAAAAGATATCGAAAACGATCCTGACCTGAACATGAAACCCAAGCCTGGTGACGATCTTGATGAAGGTGAACTGGCCAGGCTGGAAGGCGAAGATTAAATTTAATTATGCTAAAGATTAATTAAGGTTTTTATTTTTTTTGCTCAATAAAATCTGGTATTTTCTTGATTTTTTTCTGAATAAGCGGTGTAAGACTTTACCCAGCTTACTATTTGAAAACCATGAACGTGAAGGACTCGTGATGAATAATTCTTTTAGTTCATGAATTTCGTCGGCAGCGGTCCATTCTTCGAGCCCGGCAAACCAGACAGGTGTATCGTTTGTTACCGGCCTTCGTTTTAATTGGTCAAGTGTGAGGGGACCAATCTCATCTGGTCCTTCCTTCAGAAAATAAAAAATCATAAGCGGTTAGTTCTTGCTATTATTAGCTGTAGTCAGCTGCAAATATAAACGCAGATATATGAATATTATTTTACACTTTTTATTGTAAGAATTTTTTTCATGTTTGAAATACGCTTAATTATCCTGGTTTATTTTTGAACAAATTGACTATTTACCGGTTATACTTCTTCACTAAATTTGTCAACAATAAAATTATAATTATATGAAAATCAAATTATCCCTCTTTTGCCTGATTTTGACAGTTGCTATCTCATGTAATAACCAGGACAGCAGTAGTGAAACTGTCGACACAAATGACTCTACAAACACAACAGCTATAGTTAACATAAAAGAAGATTCTGTATCATATAATTTAAATGGTAAAACCTATATTGGCTTCATTACCTACGATGCGAATAAAGAAGGGAAACGTCCTGGAATATTGATAGTGCATGAATGGTGGGGGCTCACAAACTACACAAGAAACCGGGCAAAGCAACTTGCAGAGCTTGGCTATATTGCTATGGCAGTGGATATGTATGGTGATGGAAAGACGGCTGAAGACCCCGCAGCTGCGCAGGCATTAGCAACTCCTTTTTATAAAGATCCTACGTTAGCAAAAACACGGCTCGACGCTGCAATGAAGGAATTAGAAACATACCCGCAAACTGATACTACAAAAATGGCGGCCATTGGTTATTGCTATGGCGGCTTTATTGTGCTAAACGCAGCCAAGCTCGGCGCTAAGTTGGACGGTGTAGTAAGTTTTCATGGCGATCTTTCCGGAGTGCCGGTGAATAAAGATTCGCTAAAAGCTAAGATTCTCGTATGCCATGGCGAAGCTGATAAGTTTGTAACGCCGGATGCAGTAGCTGCTTTTAAAAAATCTATGGATTCAGCAGGTGTTGATTATACTTTTAAATCATATCCTAATGCAACGCACGCATTTACTAACCCAGCTGCTACCGCAATTGGTCAGAAATTCAATATGCCAATTGAATACAATGCTGCAGCGGATACTGCATCCTGGAACGATATGAAAGCCTTCTTTAACAAGATTTTTTAGAAAATATTTTCTAATTCTTTATTGTGGTGTAGAAAGAAGTCAACACAAACTGTAGATTTCTTTCCAAAAAATTTATATGACAAAATCGGGCATAATCAATTGACTGTTAACGTTTATCATGATGACCGCGCTAGCAAACTGTTTCGGCGTTGTGTTATTAAAATTAATACGTTTTACAAAAACCCGGTATAGTTTTTTCATCTTAAAAGATATTATTCACTTAAAATATTTTACAATGAAAAACAGGTATAGGAATTCGAATTTTGACCAGCAATGGAATAACGATAATGAGAATTATAGAAGAAACACAAATCAATTTGATAACGATAGGCGTAGGCAAAACAATCCTCCTTACGATTCAAACAGGGATAGCGATTTTGACAGGTCCGATAATAACTATCCTCAATCAAATAGCGGCAATGATTTTGGCAATGCCGATCAAAACAGGGGAGATAGGAATTGGTACGGAAGGCAATATGAAAATCAATATAATTCGAACAGGCAGCAAAACAGGCCGAATGATTATCGCCGAAACGAGTACAACTCTAATGCTGATGAAATGAACTACAGAAGCAGCGACAATTACAACAACCAGGAACGTGGCTGGTGGGATAAAACATCCGATGAAGTGTCTTCATGGTTTGGTGATGACGATGCCAAGCGCAGGCGCAAGATGGATGAGATGAGAGACAACAATCATCGGGGCAAAGGACCAAAAAATTACACCAGGTCCTCTGAGAGAATTAAAGAAGATGTAAACGACCATCTTGGAGATCACTGGATGCTTGATGCTTCGAATATAGAAGTGGAAGTAACTGGAACAGAGGTTACCTTAACAGGAACAGTAGATAGTAAAGAAAATAAAAGAAGGGCAGAAGACGTTGCAGATTCAGTATCAGGTGTTACCCATGTTCAAAACAATTTGCGGGTAAGCAGTGTAAGTGAAAATGATAAAACCATGAGAAATGATAGTAACTCAAAAGTAAATGCTTCTGATAACTACAAAACAAGAAAAGAAGCGCTGAATCATAATTAAGATTAGTAAGAGTTTGAAAAGAGCCGCAATGTCCGTTGCGGCTTTTTTTATGTGCGCCAGGCATGTGTATCAGCTATAAGGTGCAAGTCCTGAATACACTTTACAGTAGGGAGTATTAGCCAAGAGCAAGGGTGTCGTGGGTGACTGCGAATCCGAAGGAAGCTGGCGGCAAACATTCGGGCCTA
>JBBPZF010000033.1:0-2441 GCA_038199105.1 Chitinophagales bacterium
CCCGGTGAATAAATTTCATGATTCAAACTTCTTAAAGCAAAAGTTTCGTAAGCATGATTAGAAAGTTCGCGGATGGTATTATAAATCTTTACCTTAAGCCCCGCAGCATGTGCTGAATCAATGTAAGACTTCATTAATTTCCACGCGATGAAAGGATAATTTATGTAAGGGTTGATAGCTGTAGCATGTTGAATATTTATAACAGAAGCGCCAGTCGCTTTGATGGTATCAATAGGTTTGTAAGCATGATAAAACCGGGTAGCCCATTGAAAATCTGTATTGATGGTGTGGAAAGGTGTAATGAGCAAATTGAAATTATAATACAATACATCACCCTTTTTTATGCGACGCTCGCCGCTGTAATTATTGGCAAGAATTGACTTGCCTTTTTCTGCAATTGTTATTCCTCCCTTTTCACCATTGCCCCATGAAGTCGGCAACAACAAAGGCTTTTGCAAATAAAAATTGGTATTAAGCGGTCGCACATATTTATCATCACGAAGGGAATATTGAAGCCCTGCGTTTACATTTCCTATCCATGCACCATCCTGGTTCTTATGCGCCACATCCCACTTCCATTCAAAATTTTCCGGGCGGTAACCACCTTTTTGGCCAAGACCCATCATATATTTTGTGGCATCTTTTTTAAAAGGAATGTGCATGGTGATTTCTCTAAAATCCACATCCTGCAAAGCAGTTACTTTCACTCTGTAAGCAATAGACCCATCAAACTCCATTGATGCCGAGACCTCCATTTCCAATGTGTCATTCCCGCTAATGGCTTTCCATTGAACAGTGCCCGGGTCTTTTTTAGTGAACTGTAATCCATGATCTTTAAGAACCATGTCTTTTCCATCCGACATTTTTGTAAAATGAAAATGAATGGGCTCGGTTAATAAGTCGTTGGCGGTATTTGAATATCCCGTCATTTCAGGCGTGAAGAAAGTTTGTATTTGCGTAGGAAAGCCGTCATCGTTCACAATTACTTTTCTGCCCAGCAAACTCACTGTTTTATCTTTTACAATAAGCGCTGTATAGGGTGCTATCACCGTATTTTCTTTCGCCATCGTGGAGTTGAGCCACGTAAGCCTGGTCATCTTCCAGGGTTCATTTACGCCGCCGTCTTGTAAAATTTTATTGGTAACAGTAAGGGTTAAACGAACTTCTTTTGTAGGCAAGCCCTTTGCGTTAATAACCGCTTTTCCTGTATATGTTCCTGCGGAAGCATTTATAGGAACGTCTATACCACACCACAACGCCTGTATTTTACCTGAAGCAACATCTATTGTTTTTAAAAAGGGAACACCATCATAGCCGGTTCCGTTTGTATTAATACAAAAAATATCTTTTTGAGTAATAATTTTACCTGTTGAAGAAGTAAGATTGGTAAAAGCAATTTTTACATCTTCAAGATTTTGTAAAGCATACACACCTAATTGAAAAGCAAAATTTTCTCCTTTTGCCGCTTCGCCATTGAAGTCATTTTTCGGGCCACTCTCTATCCAGCGTTGCGGTAAATCTGCTGTCATCCTTATTGAATGCAAACGATCTTCAGGAAAAATTAAATATGCTTCGGATTTATTCTTTTGAATTAGCTGGTCTGTTTCTTCTTTAGTAGCAATTATTTCCATTGGATAAAACGTATTGAACGAATCAATAGCCTGCATTTCCTTTACGCTTGCCAGCGGAATGTCTGAATTTTTTAATCCATTCAGCCAATCTGCTGAAGCAGTTGTATCAGGTTTTAAGTAAGCACCTTTTGGATAGTTGGAGCGTCCTTCATTTTTGTAAGGCATGTAATACACATAATAAGTTCCGGCACCTGATACCGGTTCAAAATACATTTCTCCATACTCACGGTTTAGCGTAGACGTTTTTATATTATCGATTTTTTGCTTCGTTTTTGCATCTTCAATAATTATTCTTTTGTTCTGTATATTATCATCTCTTCTTCTCCATGGAATAATAGCTTTAGCGTAATTACCATTCCCATTAAATTCTAAAACAACCCTGTGATTACCCAATGAATCAGGATCCCAGCAATTGGTGCAGTTCGTATAAAGTATTTTTTGTGAAAAAACAGGACATGACATTAAGGAGAAAACAAAAGGCAATAATAATTTTTTCATTACACTTATTTAAAGCTTTTTACTGCGAGGTATATTTCTAATTCAACGATCGGCTTAAAAATATAAGTTTACAATAATAAATGAACAGGCAACCGTTTGCACAAAATTTCCTGAAAATTATTGTGTTGCTTTCCATGTATTATTTACTCTATTAATATCCGGCAATTGAGTGTGTGGGTCAATAACTATGGAAGTAACCGGCGATGTGGAAGTATATGCAAAAGTCCATTTCCCGCTGCGCTGCCATATTTCTACCGGTAAATTTATTTCATGTGATTGTCCATTACTTTCTGTAATTTTTGCAATAACCGG
>JBBPZF010000034.1:0-2528 GCA_038199105.1 Chitinophagales bacterium
AAGGTCTTCTTCACTATCTTCCTCTTCTTCATCATCAAATTCTGCCTCATCATCTATACCGATAAATTCTACTTCAAAATCAAATTCTGATGCTACCAATTCGATCACATCTGCCTCAAGCCTTTGATTAATGGATACCATTATTCCAAGGCTCATACATTTGCTTATCACATCGGCAAAACTTACGTCCATAAGATTTGCGAACTCACTTACAGAAATAAACTCAGTTACCTGTAGCTTATTATCCTTTTCTTCTTCACCAACATTCTCAGCAGCTTCCTCGCGTTTTGCCCTGCGGTATTTTGCCTTAAGGCTTTTTCCCCTGCCTCCTGAGCCGGCAAGCTTAGCTTGTGTTTCCTTTATTTTATCCTGAATTTCTTTTTCATCAATTTCTTTTTCTTCCCGGCGGGTTATGGCAGGAGCATTCCGGTTAAACCTTCCACCTTGCTGCTGTGGGCGGGCGGGTTGTGGACGTTGAAAATTTCCAGGAGTAATGTTATTATTATTATTATTATTTCCCGGTTGTTTTCTTTCAACAGGTATTCGCTTACGCTTTCTTCTTTCGTCAGATGGCTTAGGCCTCGTATTGTTATTTTGCGGAAGCTCTATTTTGCCCATTATTTTGGGTCCCTCAAGTTTGGTCGCCTTAATATTAGTGATTACGACTGGTTCAGCCATCGGAAGGGTTGGTTCGGGCGTCGGAGGTTCCGGCTGTGTTTCCGGTATTTTTTCTACCTCAGCTTCTGTTTTTTCAGCAGTTTTTTCTTTTGATTCTACAGTCTTCTTTGCACTTTTTTTAGGCCGCGTTGACGAATCAATAGAACTTAAATCTATTTTATCAATAATTTTTGGCCCTTCTACTGCCGGAGCGTCTATTTTCGTTATTTCAGTTAAGGTCGGTTCTTCGGCTATACTTTCCTCCACAACTGGAGCCGTTTCCTCGACAGAAACAACATGCTCCTCTACAACTTCTGGCGCCACGGCAATCACTTCGGCGGGCGCTTCCTCTTCAACCGGCGGTGCAGGAGGAGGCACTTCTTCTTTTGGTTTAGCAGTTTCTTTTTTACTAAAAGAAAGATCTTGCTCGTCTCTTCTTTTTTTGTGGTCTGTTACCGCATTTTTTGGAAGATCTATCTGTTCAGCTTTTTGCTTGGCAGCTTTGTCGGGTTGAAACTCTACCTGCAAAACACGGTACATTTCTTCCGAAATTTTGGAACCCGGTTTAAGATCAGATGTTTCGAAGCCTTTGGACACAAGAAAGTCTGTCAAGGTACCAGTACCTATGTTAAATTCCTTGGCTGCTGCCATTACCCGTGGTGTGTTTACTTCTGCCATTAAGCCTCTCCTTGCCTGCTATTAAAGAAAGCAGGTACTTTTTGTGATTAAAATTATTATTGTAAAACCTGTGGTTTTATTATTCGTCAGCAAATTCTGCTTTCAATATTTTCTTAACCTCGTCAATAGTCTCTTTTTCCAGGTCAGTTCTACGCTCCAGTTCTTCATCAGACAATATCAACACGCTTTTTGCTGTATCACATCCTATCTTTTTTAATTCATCTATTACCCATGTTTCTATTTCATCAGTAAACTCGTCAAGATCAACATCAAATTCTTCAACTTCACCTTCATTATCACGGAATACATCCAACTCTAAACCTGTAAGTTCACAGGCGAGTTTAATGTTAACTCCCCGGCGGCCAATAGCCAATGAAACCTGGTCTGGCTTTAAATAGACATTCGCATGTTTTGCTTCCATGTCCACATCCATGCTGGTGATCTTAGCAGGCGTAAGTGAACGCTGTATTAAAAGCTGGATGTTATTTGTCCAGTTAATTACATCAATATTTTCGTTCTTTAGTTCCCTAACAATTCCATGTATGCGACTACCCTTCATTCCCACGCATGCACCCACGGGATCAATCCTATCATCAAAGCTTTCAACAGCAACCTTTGCCCTTTCCCCGGGATCTCTTACGATTTTTCTTATTACGATAAGGCCATCAAAAATTTCAGGAACTTCTATTTCAAGTAGTTTTGCAAGGAAAGATATATCCGTCCTGGAAACGATAATTACCGCCTGGCTGTTTTTAAGTTCTACTTTTTTTACAACCGCACGTATTGTTTCCCCTTTTTTAAAATAGTCAGAAGGTATTTGTTCAGATTTTGGAAGAAGCATTTCGTTGCCTTCCTCATCCAGTAATAATATTTCTTTTTTCCAAACCTGGTAAACTTCTCCGCTGATTATATCTCCAACCCTATCCTCATATTTTTTTATAAGAATATTCTTTTTAAGATCGTTGATGCGGCTTGCCAAAGTTTGCTTACCTGCAAGTATTGCTCTTCTTCCAAATTCTTTTTGAATATCTACTTCTTCATATAATTCTTCACCTACCTGGTAATCTGGTTCAATCTTGATCGCATCTTTATATTCAATTTCGGTAAGGGTATTATACAAATCATCATCATCAACAATTGTTCTCCTGCGAAAAATTTCCAGGTCGCCTTTTTGATCGTTTACAATAACATCA
>JBBPZF010000035.1:0-7774 GCA_038199105.1 Chitinophagales bacterium
AACCGCTTGCTACAAATAAACCGACAAATCATTTAATTTCTGACCTCCGTAATTTCCTCATTTCGTAAAACCGATTTCCTTATTCCGTAAATTCCAAGGTCAAGTGCAGGATATTTTTGCTTTCGAATTTATATAAATGAAAACAAAAAAACTTGCTCTTATTATAACGTTCATACTTGCGTATATTATTCCTTATGCGCAGGTTCGCACGAATGCTCAAAACCTGGTCTTTACAAATGAAGACTCACTAAACCAGGGACTCTCTAAACAGACAACAGTTATTTCAGGGTATGGCTCTGCCTTCTACCAACGCGATTTTAATGCACAACAATCAATAGTTACTTTGGAAAGAGCGGTGCTGTTTGTCGGTCATCAGTTCAATAAAAAGATTTCTTTCTTTTCTGAACTGGAAGTGGAAAATGCAAAAGTGGAAGGCGGAGAAGCCGGGGGTGAAATAGCCATGGAGCAAGCCTTCTTAAAATTCAATCTCAGTCGACGGCAATACCTGGTAGCCGGTTTATTTGTACCCCGCATTGGTATTCTAAACGAAAATCATTTGCCGGTAAATTTTAATGGAGTAGAAAGGCCGATGGTAGAGCAACTTATAATTCCCGCCACGTGGAGAGAACTGGGAGTTGGTTTTTATGGAAGTTCCGACAGGCTTCCAGTAAACTACAGCATTGCATTAGTGAATGGATTAAATAGTGCAGGCTTTGAACATGGCGATGGAATAAGGGGAGGCCGTGCCGAAGGGCGTGATGCACTTGCCAACAATCTTGCTGTTACCGCTTCGGTGCAATACAACTGGAAAGATTTTAAGTTTCAAATATCAGGATATACAGGAGGAACTGTTGGCTTAAGCAAACGTGGCGCCGATAGCCTCAACCTCAACAGTGGCGCGTTCGGCACTCCTCTTTATTTAGCTGAAGCAAATGTGCAGTATAACAAAAACGCATTTTCTGCAAAAACAATTTTCGCAAACATTAATTATCCTGGTGCAGGAAGAGTTAACACTGCCTATGCAAAAAATATTGCGGAGAATATGTACGGCGCCTATGCAGAAATTGGATATGACTGGCTGTATAAGAAAGAAGCGCAACAACCTTCTTTGATCACCTTTGTGCGCTATGAAATTTTAGATTTGAATTCATCTATACCTGCGCCCCCAAAAGCAATTTATGATGGGACTGAAAAACAACAGCATCTTATCGCAGGCATAAGTTATTTGCCTATTCCAAACGTCGTGATAAAAACAGATGTGCGCTTGCTGCATACAGGCGAGCAAAATCCTGACCTGGTAAGCAACCCTGCCCCCAATGCCATTCCCTACAGGCAGAGTAATACATTTTTTAATCTCGGCATCGGTTATTCATTTTAATAATATGGATAGAAAAGAATTTTTGAAACGCAGTTGTCAGGGTTGTTTGTTCGGTACAGCGGGAATGCTTCTGCCATCTCTTACAGGCTGTAGCCCTGCTGCATTCAATGTTTATAAAACGGCAGCGGCAAATAATATGATTGAATTACCCTTGTCACTTTTTGAAAAAACCAACATGCAAATAGTAAGGCCGCAAGGATGGCAATATGATATTGCCGTACAAAAAAAACCGGAAGGAAATTATACCGCCATCTTAATGGAATGTACTCACATGGAAAACCAGTTAACTGCTTCGCAAAATGGTTTTAGCTGCAGCCTCCATGGCAGCAGGTTTAATGCAAATGGCGAAGTAATAAAAGGGCCTGCAGAATTTCCGTTGAAAAGTTATCCCACATCAGTCCTGGATAATAAACTCATCATATCAATTTAAAATAGAATTAAAAAAATATCATTGTTCGCATTTGTACCCTGTCTAACGGTAATGGTTAGTAGTAAATAAAATGAAGATGCAGGCATCAGTGATTTTGAGAATTTGAAATCGCAGGTGTAGTTGATTTTACCAATAATAGTCGCCGTACCGGGTGTTAGCAATTGGTAATTCAGTAAGTGATTTCAGGAACAAGATTGTTGGCATTCAAAATGTATACCCGGGCAGGGTCGGAAGTGCCGATGGCAAAGGACTCAACGATATTATTGCAGCGGGTGATATATCTCTCGACACTAAAATACAGGCGCAGTTAACTTTAGCCATTAATCCTTTCAACAACATTTGGTAGCCAAGCAGGTACGTGCAGCATGCTGTCGAATAGCAAAAGAAATAACAACAGAATATTCAGCGCAAACGTTATATTAAAAATTATGTTTCCCAACGTTGCATGCGCTTAAAAAAATTTCTTGATTAATTAATATTTTAAGGTACAATCTCACCTGTTCCGTAGGAACATTTCGTGGGTAAAAAAAATTACAAATCGCCAGCTCGTTCCGTAGGAACGTTTTGTGCTAAGCAAGTTCTTTAAAAATGTATTTCTCATTAACTGCACCTAAAAGTAAAAATTATAGCACATCATATACTAACCAGCCAATTTCTTTTATCAATAAACTTTGTGCTTATTTGTTTTGCAAATGAGGTGATGATGATAACAAAATAATTCATCATCAAATAACAGGTGACAATTTATAAGGATAAACCTTGCCTGAATTCCACTGAGCAACGTATAAATTTTCTTCATCATCCACACATACATCATGCGGGTAAGAAAAGCATTTTACCGTCTGAGACATTTCATCAAGTTTATCATCTGTGTAGTTTGGTGCAGAGCCTGCAAGACTAGAAACCGCTTTATAATTTTTATCCAATATGGTTACAAAACCGGATTGCTGCCCCTGCTTTGCATTTGTTTGCAAAACGGCTGAGTACAAATAATCGCCGTTAATGACCGGCCTGCAAACCCATGCTCCCGGCAATGAAATCGTATTGATGTATTCGCCGGCTAACGTGTAACGCTTAAACGCATTTTGCTGGCGCGATGTTACAATTAAATTTGGTTGGCCGCTGTCGCGAAAGTCAAGGCAAATGCCATGCGCATTTAATAAATGCTTTTCTTCATTGCCTCTTCCACCAAAATAATTTATGTAACGCCCTTCGGAATCGTAGTGAATGATAAAATCTTTTCCATATCCATCCGCAACATATATATCACCCTCAGGCGTAATCGCAGTTTCGGTTGGTATGTATTCTTCGGCCTTTGTGTATTGGCCGGTTTCTTTCGGATAATCCAGCACCATTAGTACGCGGCCATCTATCGTGGTTTTAATTACCTGGTGGCGGCTGTTATCGCAGATGAATAAAACTTCTGTACCGTTCTCATTAAACAAGGTAAGGCCGTGAGCACCGGGATATTCGTTGCCCCACGTGGTTAATAATTTGCCTTTCTTATCGTAGATAAGCACATTATTTTTTGTTTCATTGGTGAGCAATAATATGCGGCCTTGGCTATCCTGTACCATTTCGTGGCAATCGTTCACCGGGTACCTGGCAACATCTGCCTGGCTCCAGTGTGTGTCAAGTTTATATCGTTTGTTTCCCTGGCCCAATACCATATCCTCTTCGTAAGGAATGGAGGGTTTGATCATTAATGCTGCCATAGTTAAGGATGTATTTTTAATAAAATTTCTGCGTTGCATTTTGATAGTTGATTGGTTAATTGGTTTCTGAGGGATACCGCCGTTAGTGATCTATTTAATCTTTTACTTTTCGGGTTAGCCGAAAAACTGTTGCCTTACCTTCGTAGAAAATTTATTACCATTCGTTTCTACCTTATTACTTTATTCCTACCTTATTACTTTATTCCTACCTTATTACTTTATTCCTACCTGCTTCGCAAAAAGGCTATAAAGTCTTTTGTAAAATTTTATAAAGGTTCTCATACACTCTGCAAAAATTATTTTGATATTGAATTTTCATTTCAATTCGCAATACGATAATAAGGTTTAATTATCAGGTTTTTTTTCTATGAAGGTTTTATTAGAATAATTTAAATAATCATTCATTACTCATAACTAATCGGAAGGATAAGACACTTCCCGGCACCTCTCCTCCATAGGAGTCCTTTCGGACAACGGAGTCCTATGGGCAAAATAATACTTAGCCTTTATCCTGCTTCATATTCCCCTTGCGATTTAATTATTTAACTTTGAAGAAACATACATTCTATGGCAGTTGCAGATATACAATTGATATCACCGCAGGAATACCTAAGCATTGAGAGAGGCGCCAAAGAAAAGCATGAATATTTTGAAGGGAAAGTAATTGCAATGGGTGGCGCATCCCTGGCACATAATCGCATTGTGGTTAATTTGATTAAGAAAACGGGTTCTTTTTTAGAAGGTAAACCTTGTGAAATCCTTCCCAGTGATATCCGTATTAGCGCTCCTTCCTACAAATCTTATATGTATCCAGACGCTACTATTATTTGTGGCAAGCCAGAATTGGAAGATGATAAATTTGATATATTAAAAAATCCTTCTGTTATTTTTGAAGCGCTGTCTCCTTCTACTGAAGATCATGACAGGGGAAAAAAGTTTTTCTTCTATCGTCAAATACCTTCTCTCAAAGAATACATTCTTATTGACACTACAAAATACTTTGTTGAAGTAAGCAGAAGGCAACCTGATAACTCATGGCTGTTTGAGGAAATATCCGGGGAAGATTCCGCGTTACATCTTGCTACTATTGATTACGAGCTTCCCCTGAAAGAATTATATAGAAATGTTTTTTAAGATGTTATTTGGTGCCATCTTTTCTATAATCTTGTTTTACATCGTTAATAGCTTTAAGTAGCCCATCCTCATAAGCATCATCGCGAAGCTGCCAAAACATAATACCACCAAGGCCTTTATCTATTACATATTTTGTTTTTAAACCCACCGACTTTTTATCATCGAAGGTTACAAACAGGTTTTTTTCAGGATTATATAAATAGGAAGCCTGGGCCGTGCTATCCCAATGTGAAACAAAACCACTGTCCGGCGAAAGCATAAGAGAGAAATTCTTATGCGAAATGCCTGCCTTAAATTTTCCCTGCTGGTATAGGCCGGTAATGGAGTCTGGTACATTTTCCCACATGCGGCCATAGAATGCTGCACCGATCACAATTTTCTTAGCAAGTACTCCTTGCTGCTGCAATAACTTTACCCCGTTGTCAACTGATTCCGGATTTTGAGAGGTAGAATACAACGGTGTATGATGACCGGTAACTGTTGAAAAGCCGCTTACAAGATCGTAGCTCATCAGGTTTACCCTGTCCACTTTTTTCATCACCTTATCCCATTCGATCGAGTTATCAATAAACGATTTAAAGCCACCGGCGGCAAAGCTCAACTCGTTCTTCTTACCCAGTTTCTTCCTGAGTTTTATAACGAGCGCCGTGAAATTCTTTTTATCATCCGGGCTAAAGCGATGACCGGGAAACCCACTAATGGCGGGGTATTCCCAATCAAGGTCAAGACCATCTGTGCCAAAATAATTATTGACTTCCTTCACGGAGTTTGCAAATTCCCGGCGTCCAACTTTTGTTGAAAACACATCGGAGCATGTTTCACATCCGCCCCACCCACCTAACGAGAGCATTACTTTTAAATCGGGAAATTTATTTTTAAGGCTGACAAGTTTTTTTATAAGTGCAGAATCAGCGGCATTTTTAATGTTCAAATCATTACCCTTAAGATGCGCGAAACTAAAGATGACGTGCGTAAGCTTCCCAATAGCAAAGCTGTCAATATTATCAGTGCCACCCGTGTAGTATGCAATTACAGAAATATCATTTTTCTGTGATTTACAAATTGAAAAAAATAATAACAATGCTAATAAGGCCAGGTATTTTATTCTCATGAGTTTGATTTAAATAAAAACATTCTGTGGCTCACCCTCCATAGCTATCCTTTGGACAAGCTCTCTCCAGAGGAGTGGGCCATGAAAGATTTTGCCAGACTGCATTTGAGCCAAATGAAAAGTTTTCATCCGGCCAATAGTATTTTATTATGACTTTATTGCCACGGCCTTCAGGCCGTGGATTGCAAAAAGATTTTCATCCGGCTTTAGCCAAAATAATATTACTGTATTAACTATACTTTGTTGCAATTTTTTTATTCGTGTAATCGCCATGGATATTTGCGCTTGCCAAAAAACTGTTTATTAAATCTACATCCGGGCAATTGCAAATTGTTTTTGGCTAAAGCCGATTATCTCTTATTTTTTTCCACGACCCGAAGGCCGTGGCAATCAAAATTCAACTATCCTCCTGGTAAAACATTTACACCGCTAAATTTTCTCTTTTAATAATCCAGGATATTTATCAGCGGTATGAAGCACCAATTCACCGAAGAGTGTATTCGCCCATGCAAACCATTTTCTTGTAAAATTTGAAGCATCATTTTTATTAAATGATTCATGCATAAATCCCGTTCCTGCATTAGAATGTTTAAGCATACTCAAACATTTTTTTACCTCCGCTTCATTGGTGCTGGTTAAGCCACGCATGATAATGCTCAAGGGCCATATCATATCCATGCCCGCATGCGGGCCGCCAATACCCTCGCCTGCCGTGCCTTTAAAGAAGAAAGGATTATTTGATGACAGCACAAATTTTCTTGTGCTTTCATAAATTGGGTCGTTTACTTTTACAGCATCTAAATAAGGTAAGGATAAAAGGCTCGGCACATTTGCATCATCCATCAGGTTATAACTTCCAAAGCCATTTACTTCGTAAGCATAAATTTTACCGGACATACTTGTATTAATTATGGCATATTTATGAAGCGCATTTTCCACTTCATTTGCAAGGTCATTGCATTCTTTAGCCAGTGTTATATTTTTATGAATTGCGTTAACCATCTCTGCGGCCTGTCTTAAACTCACAACTGCAAAAAAGTTAGAAGGAATTAAAAAAGGAAAAATTGTTGCATCATCGCTTGGGCGAAACATTGAGCAGATAAGCCCAACTGGCTTTACCGGGTAACCATAGCCTGCCAAAGGAACACCATCGGTTGCCCATGCTGTTGTTCTTTGAAAAGTATATGGGCCACGCCCATCTTTTCTTTGTTGCTCCTTAAAAGTCTTTACCATTAACGCCACAGACTCTTCCCATTTTTTATCAAAAACTTTCGAGTTGCCCGTGAGCTTCCAATATTGGTGCGCAAGGCGAACAGGGTAACATAACGAATCAATCTCCCACTTACGTTCATGGATACCCGGTTTCATAGCAGTAAGATCGCTCTTCCATTCGCTCACCCTATTTTCATCTTTATAAAATGCATTTGCATACAGATCAAGGTGAATGCATTTTACCTGGCGGTGTATTACACCTTCTACCAACTGCTGTAAATGTTCATCGTTCTTTACAAGGGAAAGGTAAGGCCACACCTGCGCCGTACTGTCGCGAAGCCACATTGCATCAATATCCCCGGTGATCACGTAAGTATCCGGTTTGCCATCAATCATTTCAAAGTCAACGGTAGTATCTAATGTATTGGGAAAACAATTTTCAAATAACCAGGCAAGCTCAGGATCGGCAATTTGTTTTTTTATTTTCAAAATTGTTTCATCCACTGCTTTACTGGTAAATTTTCTTTCAGATAACGGTGGCCTTTTGCTTTCATAATTTTTTTTATCAAAAGCAAATACACCTTTACTTTTTAATAATAAGCCTGTGGTAAGAATGCCTGTTGTTTGAAGAAATTGCCTGCGATTGTTCATGGATTTACTTGTTTATTTTAAAAAGAATAAAAATAGGATATCCGCGGCGGTTGGTTATTATTTCCTGCTACATTTTATTAAAAGTCCTATACATTTCTTTAGTAAGAAAGCGAGGTATCACAAAGAAAGTAAATACAACAGTA
>JBBPZF010000036.1:0-5173 GCA_038199105.1 Chitinophagales bacterium
ACTTTAATCGAATCCATAATTTATTTTGAGATGATAAGCTGTTGGCCAACTTGCAAGTTGTCGTTTGATAAACTATTCCATTCTTTTAACTCGGCAACGGTAATGCCATATTTTTTTGAAATGCTGTACAGCCCTTCCTTGGCTTGTACTTCGTGGTAAGCGGTCTGTGTTTTTGAAGTCTTCACTTTAGCGTTAAGCTCAACGTAACTTATGTTAGATGCCTGCAAGTTTGTGCTTGAAGGTCTCAGCAGAATTTTAGTTCCTGCATAGATATTATCAGTAGCAGAAAGATTGTTATACGCACAAATGCTTTGCAAAAGCACGCCATTTTTTTGTGCTACATCATACAGGTTTTCATCCTTGCCGGAAATGTAATAATCCTGGTTGCCTTCTTTTTGTTTTCTTTCAAGAAAAATAAACTGATCTTTATCGAGCAGGCCATCTTTATCCAAATCATTATACTCAAGAAGTTTTCCAAGATTAATATTATGTGAAGTGGCGATGGCGAGCAACGAAGTTCCACGATTGGCGAATAAAGCTTTTTTACCATTCACAGTAACATTTGCAACCGGTGAAAGATCGCTGCTTTCTGTTGTCACATTCTGCCCGGTTGATTGCAACACATCCTGTATGCTTTTATCTTCGGGGTCATCTTTATATTTTGATGCATCAAATATGGGCATATCATTAACAGCCATCACTGTATATTGCTCCAGGTTGTTAGTCTCAATGTTTTTTATAAGTATATCAGGGTATTTTGGATTAGTTGCATAGCCCGCTTTGCGCAAGCCATAAGCCCATCCTCTATAGTCGCGCGGGTCAAGCTTAAATAAAAATGAATACCTGTCATTTCCTCTTAAATAATTAGAATGATCGCGAAAGGATTCATCGGCATCTTTATACATGCGGAAACATTCGCCCGGAGCATCATCGTCATGGCTCACGCCGCCTGCCGTCCACGAGCTTTTGCATTTTATTCCAAAATGATTATTTGATTTTTTAACCAGGTCGCTGTTGCCATTTTCTGTTTCCAATAAGCCCTGCGCAAGGGTTATCGCGGCGGGTATTCCCATGCGTTTCATTTCGCGAATAGCCATATCCTTATGCTCGGCTATGTATTCGTCTGCGGTAATATATTGGGCAAAAAGTGGAAATGAGAAAGTAAAAATTACTAACAGGAGGCATAATATTTTTTTCATATAAATTAATAGTGGGGGTCAATAATTGTATGAAGTAAAATAATTTTCATTTTTTTCTTATAAGCATCAGGCCATCTCTAACGGTGAGGGTTACCTGCTCTGTTCTTTCATCTTTATTTACGTGTTCATTAAAAGCGTTTATTGCTATGGCATTTTTTCCTTTTATTTTTTCCTCCAGCACCTCCCCATGAAAAAGCACATTATCTGCAAGTATTATTCCTCCTTGTTTTAGACGCGGCAAAGTTAATTCGTAATAATTAATATAATTCACTTTATCAGCATCAATAAAGATAAGATCCCACTCTATATCCAGGGAGGGAATAATATCTAACGCATTACCTCTATGTAAAAGTATCTGATCAACTTGTGAAGATTTTGTAAAATAATTTTGCGCAATAGCTGCATCTTCTTCTCTTAATTCAATTGTATGTAATTCACCACCAGGTGCAAGCCCTTTTGCCAGGCACAATGCACTGAAGCCCATAAAGGTACCGATCTCTAATATCCTTTCGGGGCGGGCAATACAGCTTATCATATCCAGCAACTTTCCCTGCACGTGGCCACTCAGCATATTTGAATGCGGATGATTTTTCCTGGTGTAATCTTCTATCTCTTTTAGTAGCTCATCGGTAGGGCTCGTAAAAGAAGCCGCATAATTTTCAGCCTTGCTATTTATTATTTCAGGCATAAGTTTTATTTATTTGAATTGATTTCTTTTTTGACGACATCAGCAGCAATCCTAAAAACGTGAGTAAGCCGTTTACAACTATTAGCTCTTCGGCAAACACATAGCCGCCAAATAATTCTTTAGAATATTTATCTATAAAAAAACAAGCAAGTGGTGCAAGAACACAAATTACAGGTGTTGCCTTATCCAGCACATTCCTGTTTTTTGCATACAAAGAAAATCCGAAAAGACCAATAAGCGGACCATAGGTGAAGGTGGCTACTTTAAAAATTGCACTAACCACGGAAGCATCGTTTACGGCATTAAACAACAGGATTACAAGCAGGATAAGAATTGAAAATCCTACGTGTACAAAGTGCCGTTTCCTAATCATTTGCTGTGAGTTTTCGTTTGCCCTCTTATCAAAATTTAAAAAATCAACGCAAAAAGAAGTGGTGAGTGCCGTAAGCCCGGAATCAGTGGTGGCAAAGGTTGCAGCCGTAAGCCCCAGCATAAACACAACTGCGGGAACACCTTTAAAATGATTTAAAGCAATCTCGGGAAAGAGGTAATCTGTTCTCGGTTGACCGGTTACAGCGTCAAGCGGAACTGCTATCCCGTTTTTATGAGCATAGATGTATAACAATGCGCCTACACTTAAAAAGAATAAATTAATAATAACGAATACAAAGGTAAACGTTAGCATATTTTTCTGCGAATCCCACAGGTTTTTGCAGCTTAAATTCTTTTGCATCAAATCCTGGTCGAGGCCAAACATGCCGATAGTTACAAAAATCCCCCCGATGAATTGTTTGCTGAAATGAAACTTATTACTCAAAAAATTATTAGTAAAAAATATTTTAGAATAGTTGCTTTCTTTAATGGTTTTAAATGCTCCCGCAATGTCCAGGTGCAGGCTGCTGCAAATAAAATATATAGAGAGAACAACCGAGGTGACTAAAAAAACCGTTTGAAGGCTATCAGTAATGATTATAGTTTTTAAGCCTCCCCTGTAGGTGTAGCCCCAAATAAGCAGGAGACAAATTACGATCGTAAGCCAAAAGGGAACGCCCATGGCATCGAATATGAATTTTTGCAGCACGATGGCCACGAGATAAAGCCTGAATGCTGAACCAATAGTTCTTGATAATAAAAATATTGCAGCAGCGGTTTTGTGACTTACTTTACCAAGCGTTCGCTCTATCACTTCATAGATAGACGTAAGGTGCATTTTATAATAAAGCGGCAGCAATATGCCGGCGACAACAAAATAGCCTACTGCATTGCCCAACACAAATTGAAAATACCTGACCTGTGAGCCCGCGGCATTTCCCACTTCCCCCGGCACAGAAATAAAAGTGACGCCGCTCAGCGCCGTACCGATCATGCCAAAGGCAACGAGATACCATTTTGAAGAGCGGTTGGCAATAAAAAATGTGGCATTGTCTGACGACTTCCTCGAAGTGAGATAAGAGATAAATATCAGCATCAAAAAATAACCGATGATAAAAGAAAGCAGAACGGATGGCGACATACAATTTTGGATTTTAACCAGCAAACATGCGGACAGTTAGTGTTTAATCAATAATGAAAATTAGGATTTGAAAAATATTAATTTGAAATTTATTCAAGATAATATAAAAATTAGGCTCAGGAGTTTCTATCTAAAGATTTAATTAAAAAAAGTTTATACAAGCAATTCATCAAAATATTACCTCAACAGCAACATCGACCGTCGTTATGAAACGGTTTAAATATATAATAAAAGAGCTTCACTGAAGCCATATATCATCCGGTATATGGCTTTTTTGTTTTTGGAAGATATTCTTACAGATTATTTCAGCACCGATGCTTTGCTAAGAAATAGTTTTCCTGCTGTTCAATACATTGCTGAAAAAATGAAACTATCTCCCAATTATTTAAGCGCCTTACTAAAAATGTTGACAGGAAAAAGCACTCAACAACACTTGCATGATAAATTAATTGACAAGGCAAAAGAAAAATTATCTATTACTAAAGAAACTCCTACATTACTCAAGTGGCAGAACTCCTCTGCACCGGAGTAACCTTCTTTCTTTTATGGCCAACATGGCGCTATGGACATACCATGGACTTCGCGAACACTGATTAGTTTTTCGTAATAGTCTTATGGAAAACGATTACTTGCCGACGGTAAACTATTAACCTTCTTTAGTGCGCCGCCTGAAAGTATGATAGCCGAACTATCTGCAATGTTCAAATGCATAGATTGAATTTGTGCATGACCAAGATCAAGTAAAGAATATCCTTGCAAATTTGCATCTACCGCGTTAATGCTCATTGCTTCTTTGTTCGTTATTTGTTGGGTAAATGTAGTTTTTGCTCCAACTCTTGTTGGATCAGCAACTGGTTTGATTTGATAATCCGGAGACATTTCAAAAACAACCTCTGAAGAATCTTTTTGAGAAACGAATATAGAATCGAGGTTTGGTGTTATGCTTTCTACTTCAAATTTAGATCTGCCTGCTATGTTCACTTTTATACTTTTTTGATCCAGTTTAAACATTTCCAAATTGGTATTAAACCCATCTATAGATAATAATGCAGGTGAAAAAATACGAACAGTTGTTGTGCCCTGCATCCATATTTTTTCGTAAGGGCTCGAAGGAATAAAATCAAAATTGATATATAACGTATCGTTTGTTACGTGCGCTTTTATCTCACCATTATGATAGCGTTTCCATTCCTGCAGGATACGCACCGAGTACTTGGGACTTTGCTCAAACGCAATACTGGTAACGTTTCCGCCGGTTATGTTAAGATATTTAAAAGGTTGCTCTAATACCTTTTCATAATTCCAGTAGATGTCTGATTTGTCAACCTTATCGTATTCCTGTTTCAACATTATATTAGCGGATAATAATTCACCCAATAATAATATTAATAATGTTGCCAAAATTTTTGTGCTCAATTTCATGATGAATTATTTTTTAAAATTGTCTTTTACAAACTGATCAAACATTGATTTTATATCTTTAAAATCAATGTCTAAAAGAAACATGTTGTAAGTGTTTGAAGGAATAAAATCAAAATTGATATATAATGTATTGTTTGTTATGTGCGCTTTTATTTTAATGTTATGATTGCGTTTCCATCCCTGCAGGATACGCACCGAATATTTCTGACTCTGCTCAAATGCAATACGGGTAATGCTTCCGCCGGTTATTTTAATATATTTAAAAGATTGCTGTAATACTTTTTCATAGTTCCGGTAGATGCCTGATTTGTCAACCTTATTGTATTCCCGTTCCAACATTATATTAGAGGA
>JBBPZF010000037.1:0-2889 GCA_038199105.1 Chitinophagales bacterium
AACACTTCGTAATCTTTGTAATCTGTAATAATCTTTGCGATCTTTGAAAGTGTAGTTCCGGCTTTATCCGAAATTTCATAACTACCCGATTTGTAAAGCATGTTATCTGAAAGAGAAATATAGACTACACCTTTCAATACTTTCACGTCCACATCCTGCATTTCTTCCCTGCTCAACGATCTTGTAAGATTGTTGGTAAGTAACATATTCAGGGAGTCGCTCTTGCTCTTGGAAGCTATCAGTTCCTGTATATATTTATTAGATGAATTAATCTCATCTACCAGTTTGGAAACGTTTACATTGCCCTGCCCGGCAGAGGTAAGGCATTTGTCTAGTGCCGACTGTAATGATTTAACATGCTCCCTCTCTGCATTTATTTGTTGCTGCAGTCCTGATAGCTGAACAGTTGCCCTGTCTAAATTACTCTTGCACTCCTCACCTTCCGTGGTAAGCTGGCTGTTTCTGTCTTGCAGGCTGTTATAACCTGCCTGAAGCGAATTAAACTTTTTCGTACTTACACAACTTGTAACAGTTACCATTGCTGCTACAAGCATAATTAAACTAACATTAATTTTCACTTTTATAAGATTTTAGGTTAAGAAAATAATAACTCCTTTTAAACAAAATTTTAGCCAAGTTATTGATTTTAGAATAAAGGGCTGCTTAAAGAAGCATTATCGAAGAGACTGAGCTGGCCCGATCGGACAATTGCGTAACGTAAAGGGCAAGTGCTAAACTGGTACGCGATAAAAATCCGTATTGTCCAATTCAACCCTCAATGATCCTATATTTAGACCCTATTTTTGTCATAGACCATTACAACGATAAAATAGATACAATGACAACATCAGATTTTACAACTACATTTTAGTGTCTCAATCTCCGGAAGAAGTATTCAATGCCTACTTCCATCTTTATACCAAAAAGAATTTATGGTAGTATCATTACCAATAATCCATTTGCAGGTTATGCTTTTTTGCTCTCGAGGTAGTTTGACGGATTTACTAATAGCATTCGAAGCCTCCACTATGGGATATGTCGAAGAATAAATAAATTGTGCAGTATAAAGTCCGGTGATGACACTGGCTAAAGATGTTGAAGAATAACTGGTTTCATAACTAAAAATCAGTTCTGGCCAGAATTAAATCCAATTTCGTGGCGCGCCGGAAATTGTTACAAAAGGAAAAGCGTTCAAACGAATGAATGCTTTCCAGGTAATTTTTTTCCATACAACAAACCAATGCTTTAATTCTCTTTAAAGTCTATAGAATTTTTCTTAAAGAAAATTTCATTTCACCGGCGGCGCCTGGTCTTTCTCCGGAGCTGTAGCTGCAAACCCGAGGATAGTACCCAAGCCATCAATGAATTATCACGCGTTTATAACGTTTATTTACCCTATTAGTCCGGTTAGATTTTTTACGCTATAGTAAATTGAAAGAGGCCGCCTTATAAGCAACCTCTTCCTGGTGATTAGTTCCGCAACGACATTTTACCATACACCTTTTCATGGGAGTAAAGTCAAAAACAATTCCCTTAAAAAGACTCTTATGGCTTTACTTCTCTTTCATCTTATCCATTTTCATCTTACCCATTTTCCCATCCATCGACATCATCTCGCCGTCTTTCATCATCATAGTTTTACCATTTTTCATTTTCACTGTACCATCCATCATAACCATGTTTCCGTTTTTCATTTTCGTGTCTTTGCCCATCGTCATTGTTTCTCCATTTTTCATCATCATCATCTTGCCATCTTTCATCATTACGCCATCTGACATTTTGTGAGTCATCATTTTGTGATTCATCATTTTGTCGCCTTTCATTTTGTCCATCTTTTTGTCAGTGGTTTGTGAGAAAGCACTTACACTTATTACAAATGCTGCAATTAAAAAAAATACCTTTTTCATAATAATTAAAATTTTGGCAGTGCACGTTTATTATGTGCACTACCTGTTTAAAAAAAAATTGTTATTAATACATCCATCAATGAATTGCCGGTTCATTAATTTTTTAAAAAGTTCTTCATTTATTCGTTTCTTACCGCGCATCGTCAGGCACAAAAACAATCGGGCAATTTACTATGATGCCCCGGCCTCCTGCAGGGCCTGCAGCATTGAGGCCCCCAAGAGATGCATTGCGCATACCCATTCCCCCCGCTGCTAAAAAGCCATCTGCATAAAGCTCAATAACATTAATGGGTGCAATCACCTCACGTTTATCTGTCGTAATAATGGTTCTCTTTCCTGCAGCAATTGCTTCGTCTGTCCACATCACAGGATGTACATCCCACAAAGGTGAATAGGTTGCTGCATCGCAGAAAGCGCTGGGATCATCCGAATCCTTGCATCCTGCCTGTTCCTGGAAAATATTAAGCGGATCACCTTCTCCAGCTACCGCCGAGCGAAGCCCTTGCCTCATAGGATTATCAGCTCCCATTGGCCCGTTAATTACAGGTATTAAAGCTTCACGTGCTGAGCGAAAAGATTTATCATCACCCGGATTTGGTGCATCAGCCATATTGGGCGCATATGTATTATCCTCCAATGCTGCGAGGTCTTCATCAGATGTTTCGGTGCTGGAATATAAGATCGCAAACCCTTCATAAAATCCTCTTGTAAGATCTATTTTTACGGTCATGTTCTCCTTATCCATGCTAATCACTTTATCATGAACACCGGTACCATTGGCAATGTGAGATGCATTATAGATTATTTTTCCATCGAATGTAACCAGGGGACTATAATTGGCATCTCCTACAGAACCAGGCTGAGAGGCGGGATCAAGCGGAAATAAATCCGGTTCGGGAACTAATTTTCTTTCAGGAGAAAAGTCAACATTCCCTGAAAATTTAAGTATTGGAAAATTATGCGGATTTTTTTTGCCGCCGGT
>JBBPZF010000038.1:0-2773 GCA_038199105.1 Chitinophagales bacterium
CCTTTTTGAAAGATATGATTGAAAGTATATCGCATTAGCAGGCAAAATATAAGTTGCTTCCTACTGCGGTTGATTAAGGGTTACCGGTTGTAACCTGTAAGCATTAACTGCTCGTCCGTATTGAGAAGCCGGATGCCACTTAGGACCATTTTTATAATGCTGACGGCAACCTCGGCAAGCGCTGTTCCTTTCATTGTAGTCGCCTCTGCTTCTCTAATCTTTCCATCTTTACCTACTATAAATTTTACTATGCAAGTGCCATATTCTCCTGACTTTAATATTTTATCGGCATTATTTTGTAACCTGGTAACTATATATCTATTCCACGCACTGTTACCGCCGGGAAACTCCGCTTCAATTTCGAGCCTGCTAAAGACTGAGTCGGAACTGGTTAAATTACCTTTATCGTAATATTTAAGAAAGCCGTTTTGCCCGATAAAATTTACTTCAGATCCTAACCGGGCGCTGTCATCATAATATTTTCTCTGATAAATGTCCGATGTGAAATTGATATGCACCAGGCTATCCATGATACCATTTTTATGATACCCTAAAGATGTTTCTGTCATTTTTTTGCCTTTTTCATAAATGGTCGAATCAATGACACGCCCTGTGCTATCCCATTTTATCCATAAGCCATCGGGCTTCCCGGACGCATAACTGCCTTTGGATTCTACATTGCTATTTTCATAAAAAGATACAGAGGCTCCTTCATTCACCTGTAATGATGAATCGGTGTAATTCTCAATTCGCAGCAAATTGTTATTTGCTGAATTGTAAAGCCTGAATTCAAAAAGGTCATTTGGTTGGTACATTCCCCTGCCATAAAAAGCAGCATTAACCTTGCTTCCGGGATTAAGGTCTTTATCAAAATAATAAGCAAATTGCTTTTCCTGGCTAAAACCGGCGGCAGATAAAATAAACAATGATATTATCACCGGCAGGGATTTTTTCTTCATATAGAAATCTTAAGAAAGATAAATCTACAGTGAAAAATAAACATTTGCAAGAGCCCTGAATATTTTAAAAAAATTTAATTTATTCCTTTATCTCCGGTATTGTTATCGTTTCAATACCCGCATTCCTGCATTGCATATTATAAGTGCCAATTTGCTTTTGAAGATCATCATATTCATTTTTTAAGGGCATCCATTGATTATTCAATACGGTTAGGCGTTCCCGTGAGCCTGCTGTAACAGCAGGAGTATTTGCATCATTTTCTCCCTTAAGAAATATATAGTCCGCGCTGAGCATGTTTACAAAATTGATAACATCATCATTGCTTTGTGACTTTGGCTGCACGAGTTTTTCTTCCCAGGCAGTTAACTTTTTTACCAACGATTTGCCGCTATCAATTACTGCTTTATATTTTACCGTATCAGTTAGCAAGTCACCAAGATCTGTGATTTGTTTGCGTACGAGCCGCATTTGATTTACATCTTCATGTATGTCTTTTATTTTACCATCCACTTCTGCAAGAAATTGTTCCTGTTGTGCGTAATCTCCTGGTGCAACATTTATCCGTGGATCGGGCAGAATTGTAAAGTTGGTTATTTTTTCTTCTTTTTCTTTTTTCAAACGGGCCTTGTACGCGCCCGGTGCAGCTTTGCGTCCATTATAACTTCCTTCAATAAATACATCTTTTACCCCCGGCAATGTACTGTATCGCATATCCCACACAAAGCGATTGAGGCCGGGCTTATTAGGCAGTAATGGATTTTCTGCGGGGCCGCCGGGAAACTTTTCAAACTTTTTATCAGCCTTTGTGGAATAGCTCCGTACTACTTCGCCTTTTTGATCAAGTATATCCAGCGTGAGTTGAATTGAGTCAGGCTTAGAAGGAACAAGATAATAGATTGATATGCCTGTCGGCGGATTAGTACCTGCGCTTGCTATAGTTGGCTCTTCATCATCTTCATCTGGAATACCGTCCCGGGCGCTGCTTCCTGACACCCGGTATGCATCCGAAGGCTTTAGTATTTCAAACTTTTTAGTTGTATCGCTGCTGCTGAATTCGCGAAAAACATTGAGGTCATCCAATATCCAGAAAGCCCGGCCCATAGTAGATGCAATAAGATTTCCTTTGTGCACCATAAGATCAGTAATGGGTGTTACGGGTAAATTTAATTGCTGGTGCTTCCAACTTTTGCCCCCATTATAGGAAATATAAAATCCCGTTTCAGTGCCCGCGTATAAGAGATCTTTTTGTACATCATCTTCCCGCACACATCTTGTAAATGCACCATAGGGAATCCCGGCGCTTATGTTGGTCCACGACTTTCCATAGTTGGTTGTCTTATAAATAGCCGGCGCAAGGTCATTAAACTTATAGCGGGTTGTAGCGATGTAAGCTGTCGCTTTATCAAACGGAGATATTTCAATACAGTTTATCAAGCATTCGGCAAGGCCCGCTGGTGTTACGTTGTTCCATGTCTTTGCATCATCGCGTGTGAGGTACACGAGGCCGTCATCACTGCCCGTATAAATCACGCCTTTTTCCAACGGCGATTCTTTTACGTAAGCAATGGTCGCATAGTTTTCGCCACCTGCCCCTTCGTTGGTATAAGGCACACCGCTTACTCCCATCTTTGCCGTATCATGGCGGGTAAGGTCAGGAGAAATAACTTCCCAGTTAATTCCTTTGTCTGCGGTACGCAACAGCACATTGCCCGCATGATAAAAAATATTACGATCGTTGGGGGAATTTACAACAGGCGCATTCCAGTTAAAACGGTATTTCATATCTTTTGGCTGCATTGACTGGTACTGTATC
>JBBPZF010000039.1:0-5944 GCA_038199105.1 Chitinophagales bacterium
CCGAGGGCATTAGTATTGCTCTTACATTTTCATTTCCTAATGCTTTGCAGGCAAGCGCCAGTGTAACTGCACTATCAATACCACCGCTGCTTCCAATGATTGCTTTTGTAAAACCCATCTTTTTAAAATAATCGCTTATGCCTAAAACAATGGCTTCATAAACCTGCGAAATATTAAGGCCTGGCGTAAAATGCAAAGGCTCTGGCTCACTGGCCGCGGCAATCGCCGGCTCATGCACGGGCTTATCAATCGTACCATCACCATTCAAAGTCACTTCAAAAATTTCCTCCTTGAATTGCGGTAGCTGTCCGCATAAATTTGCATCCTTATCAAAAATTAAAGAAGCTCCGTCAAACACAATTTCAGTTTGGCTGCCAACAGCATTACAATAAATCAGCGGGATCTTATACTTTAAAACATTAGCCTTTATAATTGCTTTTCTGTCTTCAACATGTGTATAATCAAAAGGCGATGCAGAAATATTTATCATAAAGTCAGGGTGGTGCTGCATAAGAATATCCATCGGGCATATCCTGTAAAGCGGGTTGTCCCCAAGGTTCCATATATCTTCACAAATGGTCAGCGCAATTTTTTTCCCTTTAAACTCAATTACATTCCAATCGAATGCCGGCTCAAAATACCTGTACTCATCAAACACATCGTAATTAGGCAGGCATGTTTTATGAGCGATTCCTTTCACCTCTTTTTCAAATAATAAAAAGGCAGCATTAAAAAGGTCTTTGCCTTCACGCACAGGATTCCGGTCAGGGGCGCCGATAATGACACCAATCGTATCAGCATATTCCTTTATTAGATCAATGCTTTCATAACATTTATTTATAAAATCGTTAAAATCCATAAAATCGCGGGCAGGATAGCCGCAGACAGACATTTCACTGAACACAATGAGGTCGGCATTTTTATTTTTAGCAAATTTTATTGCATCAATAATTTTATTGGTGTTACTTTCAAAATTGCCAATATGATAATTTTGTTGGGCAAGAATAATTTTCATGGTGCAAAATTAGCGGAATAAATTATTAGAGTTTTTTGAAAAAATCCTTTGAAAACAAGAAAAAATTAAAATGTAATAATGAATAAAATATTGATTCCACTTTGTTGCGTTGTTTTATTTTTTTCCTGCAAAAGCAATAAAAATATACCTGATGTTTCCGGTATAAAAGTAAACCTCGAAACAAAAAGATTTGACCAGGATTTCTTTGCAATAGATACGACAAACATTGCTGCTTCAATGCAACAAATTTTGAAAAAATACCCGCGCTTCACTCCTGATTTTGTTGAAAATATTCTTGGCCTTGATATGGATAGTTTGCTTATTCCATTTAACATGCAGGATAGTGCGGTACGATTATTCTTGCATGATTATCGACCCATAAAAGATTCTGCTGACGAAGTATTTAAAAATTTTAGTAAGGAGAATGATGAAATAAAACAGGAATTACAATTTGTAAAATATTATTTTCCTACTTATAAATTGCCACAGGCTGTGATAACTTTTATAGGGCCGATCAACGCTAATTTTGAAACGTCATTTGGCACGCAGGGCGACATACTCACTTCTGAGGGATTAGGTATCGGATTACAGCTCCATCTCGGAAAAAACTTTTCATTTTACCAAAGCCCTGAAGGGCAGGAACAATACCCGGAATATCTTTCTAATAATTTTGATCCGCAACACATTCCCGTAAATGCCATGCGCACAATAGCTGACGATATGTTTCCGGATGGCAGCAGGGGCAAGGCTTTGATAGAGCAAATGGTTGAAAAAGGAAAGCGTTTATACCTTTTGATAAAGTTTTTACCCTACACGCCGGAATACGTTTGCATCGGTTACACAGAAAAGCAATTAAAAGATTCATATAAAAATGAAGCAGTGATTTGGGACTTCTTTTTGAATAATGATTTACTAAATAATACTGAACAAAATATAGTAAAAAATTATGTTGGAGAGGGACCGAAAACACAAGAGTTAGGAGAAGATTCTCCCGGCAATATAGGGAGCTTCGCAGGCTTGCAAATTGTAAAAAAATACATGGAAAAATATCCAGAAACAAAATTGGCCGAACTAATGAAATTGGATGCGAGGGAAATTTATACCAATTCGAAATATAAGCCGAGGAGTTAGTTGAGCTTTAACGGAACAATCATTTCAAATGAAGGAATGTTTACCTGGAACATTTGCTTGGTGTGGCTATTTTCCATGAAATATATTCCATGCATTTTTCCAAGTTCACTTCTTAGGTTGCAGCCACTCACATACTGGTATTTTTCTCCGGGATTTATTTTTGGTTGAACGCCTATTACACCTTCGCCTTCTACTTCTCTATATTCTGAATTGCTATCAAAAATATACCAATGCCTTCTTAATAATTGAACGGGAAAAGTGTTGTTGTTTTCAATCGTAATTCGGTAGGCAAACATGAATTCGTTGGTAACAGGATTGCTGTATTCAGGTTGATAAAATGTTTCAACACTTATTGTTACGCCTTCTGATATTTTAGAGATCATAATCCCGAAGCTTAATTATAAAGTTATAAAAACTGGTCAAAATATACTAATGAAATTTATTTGTTTAAAAATTATTATCTGCCCTGTATATATGAACGACAAGAAGGCTTCTGCGGTTTAGACTTTCCTGGCTTTTGCATATCCTTTTTTATGGAGCCATTGCAAGGCTCTTTCTTTGTTATCACCCTGTACTAATATCTCATTATTTTTTACTGACCCGCCCGTACCACAAAAAGATTTTAATTCCCTGCCCAGCTTTTCCAGGTCAGCATTCTTTCCTATAAAACCGCTTATCAGCGTGACTAATTTTCCGGCACGTTGCTTTGCATCAAGTTTTACAGTTAAAAACTGTTGCCCGGCGGGAAGCGTATCCATTTCTTCGGCTTCGCTTTCGTTACTAACCACGCCGGGTTCAGTGGAATAAACAACGCCTGCTGTTCCAAATAACTTTTTCTTTGCCATATTATTTTTTTATTTCTGCCTTCAGGCTCAGGTCAAGGCTTTTTGCCTGGTGAATGATCGCTCCGCTTGAAATGAAATCAACTCCGGTGGCAGCATATAGCTCAAGGTTATCATAGTTTATGCCGCCGCTGGCCTCTGTCTCATATTGCCCGTTGATGATTTTAAGGGCCTCAACAATTTGGGACGGCGTAAAATTGTCAAGCATAATTCGGTCCACCTTTCCGATATTCATCACCCTTTCCACATCTGCAAGGGTTCGCGTTTCTACTTCAATTTTTAAATCCGGCTTTTTATCCTGCACATAATGCCATGCTCTTAAAATTGCCTGCTCAATTCCTCCGCAATAATCAATATGATTGTCCTTTAGCATAATCATATCGTATAGCCCAAACCTATGATTGACGCCACCTCCGATGTACACAGCTTCTTTTTCTAACAGCCGGAAATTAGGAGTTGTTTTCCTTGTATCCAGCAATTTTGTTTTATAATTTTTTAATTTATCTGTGTATTTTTTTGTAAGCGTTGCAATACCGCACATACGTTGCATGCAATTCAACACAAGGCGTTCGCAGGTAAGTATTGTTCGAATCTTTGCTTCCACTTCAAAAGCTATTTCACCGTCTTGCATCGCATCTCCATCCGCTTTATATTCATTGATCACCGCGGAAGGTTGAACATGGTGAAATATTTTTTCAGCAACTTTTACACCTGCCAGGATCCCGGAATCTTTAATTTTTAGAACCGCCATGCCGGGAGTATCCGCATCAATACATGACAAAGTAGAATGATCGCCATCGCCGACATCTTCCTCCAATGCATTACTGATTAAATTATTTAATTGAAGATCGTAGGCACTACTGAAATACATTAAACAAAAATATAAAATGCAGGTTATAACTTTCCAGGATTATAACGAACGCTAAAAATTATTGTTGATGCGATAAATTTTTAGATCGAAGTAGTTGTATCATTATCTTTCAAAACGGAGTTCCTGCACTACGAGTTTATCGCCCTTTTGCTTCATGTAAATAGTAGTGCGAAACACGCCTGTGGAAGTATTTAAATTTCCAATACAATATTGTGAACCGGCATTGTCACTCTTATGTATCACCTGGAAATTTTTGATTTGATTATTTGAAAAGAAATCATGTAATACCAGCTCTGCCTGGCTTTTACTATAGGAATTGCTTTTGCCTGGCAAAGTAATTTCAACGGTGTTGTCAAAAAATTTAGATACTTCAGAAGCATTTCCAGACTGTATAGCGTCGATTATTTCAGTAAATGAGAGTGATAAAAATGAAGATAATGACAGAAAAAGAAGAGAAGACAGTATTAGATTTTTCATAGCATAGCATTATGTCCCCATTTTGCGAAAAACGTGCCAAGATGGATTACACAATTTGTAAGTGAAAGCCTGGATAAATTAATCGAAACTTTTTAAATTGAATACTATGTCATATCTAAATTACCCGTAATACAATCTTACCTCTTGTATGTCCTTCTTCGATTTTCTTATGGGCTTCCGCAGCATCTTCCAAAGACATTATTTCGGAAATTACGGGTTTTACTTTCCCTGAATCAATAAGGTCTGCTATCTGCTGCAAATCTCCCGGTAAAGATTTAGCCATGAAGTTTTCGAGATGAATATTTTTTTCTTTAGCCTCTTCCTGGTTTTCCGGCTTAACTGTAGTGATCAGTCTTCCGCCATTTTTTAAAACCTTTAAAGAGCGCTTTTGAGTATCACCACCGATAAGATCAAATACAAGGTCAACATCTTCTACCTCTTCTTCAAACTTTTCTTTTTTATAATCAATTACATCATCAGCCCCCAAATCATATAAAAAATCGATGTTATCTTCTGATGCGGTGCCAATAACATAAGCGCCTTTCCATTTAGCAAATTGCACAGCATACGTACCCACTCCGCCAGATGCACCATGTATCAAAACTTTTTGCCCCGGCTGTAATTGCCCATGTGTAAACAATCCCTGCCAGGCAGTAAGGCCGGCAAGCGGCACTGCTGCTGCCCTATCGTGGTCAATACTTTTCGGCTTTGCATTTACTTCGCTGGCTTTTACTACAACATACTCTGCATACGTGCCATCTCTTGTGGGGTCGGGCCGGCTGTAAACTTCATCACCTATCCTGAAGTTTAATACTTCGCTTCCTACTTCCTCAATCTCACCCGACACATCCCAGCCCGGAATCAGTGGAAAGCTGATTGGAAACTTACCTTGTGCATGCCCGGCACGAATTTTAAAATCAATGGGATTTACTCCACTCGCATGCACTTTTATTAATACTTCATCTGCAGCGGGTATGGGTTGTGGAGCATCTTCATATTTCAAAACTTCCGGTCCGCCAAATTCATGGATTCTTATAGCTTTCATAATAGTCGTATGTTTTATAAAAAGGGTTACATGAATTGTGCCCGAAAGATAGATATCCGGATTTCCCTGAAAAGAAAATTCAATAGATAAAATGTTGTGGCATAACTGTGTAATACAGATGCCCTGTTTTTTCAGCCGCTCAAGCGATTAATAATATCGGAAATGTGCAACTCCAAGATCACTTTTCAAAAATAACAAAAACCTTTTATTGCTGAAAACTGAAAATAAATATTTGTCCGTTCTCATACTAAATTCATTATACATTTGTGATTAACAGCCATGAAAAATGACACGAAATGAATATCCTGCCTGTAGCGGCGCTAACTGGATAGATATATTGAATCCATCTAAAGAGGAGATGGAAGCGCTAAGCAAAGAATACAACCTGGACCAACACATTGTTCGTGATTGTATGGAGCCGGAGCATTTGCCCAAATATGAGTTGGTGGATGATGTTCATTTTTTGATCCTGCGTTTTTATGCCCCCCAGGAAGATAAGCCTGTACCTACTATACAAGAGCTAACAAATAAAATTGCCATTTTTTATACTGATAAATTTGTCA
>JBBPZF010000040.1:0-2567 GCA_038199105.1 Chitinophagales bacterium
AAATTTCCGGACAGTTTAAATCCGATCAAGGTGCAGATGCATTCGTCGTTTTAAGATCGGTAATCGATACCACCATCAAATCCAACCAAAATGTTTTGAATGCTTTGTCGCTTATCGCTAAATTGGGTACTGAATAGTTACCAGGTATTTTTGTTTAGCGTATACCTGAAAATTCCTATTCCCCTGTTCTCATAAGAATTGCAAAAAACTTCAAAGGCATCTCGTCTTAATTTTTGATCGGGATTCCATTCGCCACCCAGCGCATGATACACAAAAAGTGAATCGTTCTCAAAGATTGCAATGCCACAGTGAGAATAAGTCTTATCATTAACCGAGGATAATCTCATTAGCTCACTAGTAAAATCTTTTCCGGTGCGCATAATAAGGTCGCCCTGTTGTACATATTTTTTTATGGCAATAAGACCACGAATGTCTTCTTCAATTTTTTCTTGCTGCCCTACAGATTCCGCTAACTGTGATGGCAAATCTTTTTGATGATTTTCAGAAGAGCAACTTATTAGAAAAAACAAAAGGCAGCATAACAGCCGCCTTTTGGTATTAATTATTTTTAAAATAAAAATCATTTATGCAATTCCATTTCTTTAATTTTTTCTTTGTCATAAGCTTTAATAATTGCTTTCACAAGCTTATGCCTTACAACATCTTCTTCATCAAGTTGCACGTGCCCGATACCTTCTATATTCTGTAATATCCTTGAAGATTTTTCCAGACCGCTTTTTATTTTGGGTGGCAAGTCAATTTGCGTTACATCTCCATTGATAATAGCTTTTGCATTAGCGCCTATCCTGGTCAGAAACATTTTAAGCTGAAGGTCTGTGGAGTTCTGCGCTTCATCGAGTATTATAAAAGCATTATCTAACGTACGGCCACGCATATACGCAAGTGGCGCTATTTCAATGGTGCGTGTCGTCATATAATACCCGAGCTTATCAGCAGGGATCATATCATCGAGCGCATCGTAGAGTGGCCTTAAATATGGGTCAATTTTTTCTTTAAGATCACCGGGAAGAAAACCAAGATTTTCTCCGGCTTCAACAGCGGGCCGTGTAAGTATAATTTTTTTAACCTGTTTATTCTTAAGGGCTCTTACAGCAAGCGCAACAGCAGTATATGTTTTGCCCGTACCGGCCGGGCCTATAGCAAATACAATATCATTTTTATCAATTGCGGTCACCATCGCTTTTTGATTAGCTGTCCTTGCTCTTACGGTTTTTCCATTAGGGCCAAAAACCAATACATCATTGGGATTTCTTTCTATGAAATTGTCAATTACTTTTTCATCGTCACCGCCTAATATCTGTTCAAGATAATTTTCGCTCATGTGGCCGTTACGTTCCAGGTATTGTACGGCAAGGTTTATTTTATCTTTCGCATCTTCAATTTGATCCTGTGCTCCGCTGAGCTTTATTTGCGTACCACGGCTAAGTATCTTAAGGCGGGGAAATTTCTTTTTTAGAATATCGAGCTTTCCATTGTTTACTCCAAAGAATTCAATAGGGTTTACAGTTTCCAGGTTAATGATTGTATCTATCAATCGGGTATGTTTTAGGTTTAAATAAGTCTGTTAAAACGGATTCGATTTTTAATCGTAATCAAATATAAAAATTACAAATCCCTCATTACTAAATTACTTATACACATGTGGTTGAAAAAGTTAAAAACTTTTAATGCTAACGAATGTGTTGCCATTAATATTTTATTGTTGGCGTATGATTATTTTTAATAATTTCGGATTCAAATAAAGAAAATGAAAAAAAGTATCCTGCTCGTTTTAAGCTGTGTCATTTGTGTGATGGCCTTCCAGGCTTTCACAGTGTCGCATGATCCTGAATTTAAGAACTTGCAAATTCTTCCGAAAGATATTTCTGAACATGATCTTGACAGCGTGATGCATCATTTTTCTCAGTCTTTGGGTGTTCATTGCGATTTTTGCCATGTAAGGAATGAAGCTGCCAAAAAAACGGATTTTGCAGCCGATACAAAACCGGAAAAAAATATTGCCCGTAAGATGATGCTTATGGCAATTGATATAAACAAAAATTATTTTGTTGATTTGGAAATGGATCACGATATGGATCATGATGTGGATAAAGATCACATGGACAGTACTCATACTGACATGGATCACAAGGACAAAGAAATGAAGATGAAGAGTATGGATACAACCGGCATGAACAATTCAAGGTTTATGCTTATGGAAGTAAATTGCTATACTTGTCATCGCGGTAATTCACACCCTGATTCAAAACTTCCTCCACGCAAGCAAGGCCCGCCGCCACCGCCGGAAGCGCCAAAGCAATAAGTAAAACCGGGTAGATTTTTTTCTCTGCGTTAACTCTGCCTCTCATGTTCTCTGCGGTAAAAAGATTTAATCTACTTCGAATAGCAATACCTGCGTTTTCTCCCCGGGATCAAAGTTGTTGTCGGAGATAAACAACAGGCTTCTATGGCCATTAGCCAGTGTTGGCCCAAACGTTGCACCTTCTATATTATCAATGTAAATTTTCAAATCATCCATATTCAGTAATAATGTTTTACCCACCATT
>JBBPZF010000041.1:0-2197 GCA_038199105.1 Chitinophagales bacterium
AATACGGGGTGACCTAAGCCGTGTTTAACGTCCCAGCGCCGTTTTCATTTTCATAAAACATTCGCGAGTAAAAAAATAAGCATTCGAAAATGAATCCCAATGCTTGCAGGGAGTTAAAATTATACTTACCGTTCTCCCTTAATTTAGCAGGATGGCTAAAAACATAAACACTCCAATGTTTTTATTCATGCCGGCGGAGGTAAAATACATTAATGGCACCGGTTGTTACCAGCGCCATTAATTTATACTTTACATCAAAACGATTTTCAAATTAAAAAATATGAATGAGAACCGCCGTTAATAAAAGGCTTTCCTGAGATCTGAGGCTGCCATGTTTTCTGCATCTCTTGCCTGCGGAACTACTGAGCCCATACCGAAAAATTCATGAGTAACACCCTGGTATAATTTATAGTTTACAGAAACTCCCGCCGCCTGCAGTTTTTCGGCCAGTGTTTTTCCTTCGCTTTGCAGGGGATCAAGTTCAGCACCTATAATAGTGGTGGGAGGCAGCCCGGCCAGGTTAGCATTTACCAGGTCAATCAACGGGCTGGACAAATCTGCGGGCGAATTCAGGTAATATTTCGCGAACCAGGGAATATCCGGCGTGCCTAAAGGACGCGAATTTATATATTGCAATTTAGATGGTGTGTTAGGATCCTTACTGGCAACCGGGAAGATTGACACTGCATACACCGGGATTTTTACACCACTATCCCTGGCCATTATGCTCACCGCTATGGCAAGATTACCTCCCGCGCTTTCACCTGCCAACGCAACTCTTGTGGAATCTCCCTTAAAACCGGCGGCATTTTGCAGCGCCCATTTGTAAGCGGTAAAAGCATCATTGTGAGCAGTTGGGAATTTAAATTCCGGCCCTTTTCTGTATTCAACGGCGACCACTATAGCATCCGTCTTTTCTGCAAGCGCCTGCGCTGAGGCGTTGTAGGTATCTATTGTAGCTATCACCCATCCTCCTCCATGATAATAAACTACAACCGGATAATGTGTTTTACCAGTTTTGGGAGTGTAAATGCGGAGGTGTATCATGCCACCCTGTACATTAATATCTTGCCCTACAGTATCAGCCTGTGGCGTCGGTGCCGGAACGTGAAAGTTTTGCATTACGCGTTTTACTGCATCTGCAAATGAGGGCTGCATGCGTGCTTCGGCAGGTGTTAGTGTATGAATAGGGTGAGGCGCAATGGTATCAAGCGTCTCTATTACGGCTTGCATCTGAGGAGCAATATCCGGACCCCATTCAGGTTTGGGCTGTGAGGGCTGAATACGCTTATATACATCATCACTGGAGGCTTCATGTTTTTTACAGGCGATGAAGCTTGTGCAAAGGGCAACGGCCGTAAGAACAATAAACATACTTCTTTAAACTGCCGTTGGCAGTTGTAGTTATTTTTTTCATTAGGTTAACTTTTTTTACCCATTCATTAAATAACGTTCCAAAAACTTTCAAGGTGATATAAGGCGCAGGCACCGTAAAGTGTAGTTAATTTACCCCAATATGATGATTTCTCATTAACGTCCAGCGGGGTTTTCATTTTCATACAAATTCACATGAAACATATGCATGCGAAAATGAAACCCCGATGCTTGCAGGGAGTTGAAAATCTACTTAGTTGTTTGATTAAGTATTAGCGGTCATGCTGTGGCGATAGACGAAATATTAATTGATTTACAAACAATGGACAAACCAGCAAATAGACCAGTATGAATAAATTTAGTAAATTTAGATTCAAAATAATTTCTGTAGAAACTTCATCTCAATAAAACAATAAAGCATTATCAAATGGCAAAAGCTACCAAAGAAAAAATTACCACTAAGCGTAATAAATTACAAAAATGCCCTACCGGCATCAAAGGTTTTGACGAAATTACCGAAGGCGGGCTTCCTAAAAACAGAACCACTTTAGTTTCCGGAAATGCCGGCTCCGGCAAAACCCTTTTTGGGATTGATTTTCTAATCAAGGGTGCAACCGATTTCAACGAGCCGGGGGTTCTCATGTCGTTTGAAGAGACATTAGATGAACTTTATACAGACGTGACTTCTCTCAATATGAATTTGCAAGGGCTTGTTTCGAGGAAAAAGATTTTGTGCGAACATGTTATTTTAGAGCACAAAGACATTCAGGAGACCGACTTTAATTTGGAGGGAATATTCGTTCGATTGGAAGATGCCATTGAT
>JBBPZF010000042.1:0-5534 GCA_038199105.1 Chitinophagales bacterium
ACAAAACATGCTTAATCTTAGAGTAACTGACATGAATGAAAAGTGGGATAACGTTATACAATTAGTTAAAACAAATTTTAAATTGAAAAAAACTGCATAAGTGCGACAATTTGGGACGCACCCATGAAAGGAAATGACTACCTGTGAGAAAATGATTTGTAACTTTAAAAAAAGATAATCATGGACGCTATATTAATTGAACCTCGAAATGAGAACGAAATGAGGACTGTAAAAGCTCTCATTGGCAAAACTGATATTCCATCTTTTTTTATAGGAGAAGAAAATAAAAAAAAATTAGTAGCTATTAAAATGATGGAAATTGCCTCTAATCATCCAAAATCTGAAATCACCGATGATGAAATAATCACTATGATGCAAGAAGGAGAAGATGATGTATATGGGAAAAAATAAGCTTTCAATTATACTCGATACAAATTGGTATATAAGTTTTCCTCATAAAAAAATCAGACAGTAGGCTAACAATAATTTTGAACGTTGAGCAAATTAAAGTAATTGTAAGTGATAAATTGTTAAAAGAACTTATCAATAAAATTAACAGCAAAAAATTCCAGAGATATTTTAGCATCCCTGAAGCAGAGAAATTTATCGAATTGCTAAAGCAAGCTTCTGAGATCATAAATCCCCTACCGTCAGTTACAATCTGTCGTGATCCAAAAGATAATTTCCTGTTAGACCTCGCAAAACACGCTAATGCAGATTATCTAATAACAGGTGATAACGATTTATTAGTCTTCGAAAATTTTGAGAATACAAAAATTATAACCCTAAATCAATTTTTAAAACTATTAAGTAAACCGCTCCAATGAAAAAAATCTCATCCCTGTTTTTAATAGTTTTATCATTTTCATCAATGGCACAAACCATTAGCATCATTCCCCAACCGGCTGAGATCAGCACGCCGGAAACCGCTGCAGCATTTGTTCTTACAAAAGCTACCACCATAAGTTTGGAAGATAGCAGCTTAAAAAACAGCGCCAATTTTTTTAATGATTATCTCAAAAAATATTATGGATTTAAATTAAAAGTTGTTAGGCACAGTCTTAGTAAAAGTTCTATTTTACTTGGCCTGCAACTTAACGATAGCGCGGCGCAGGGAGCCTACTCAATGGCTGTAAATAATAATGGAATATCCATCACGGGTAATGATGCTGAAGGCACTTTTTATGGCATACAAACATTGATACAATTATTACCGGTGCAAAAAACAACTTCGTTGAATGTGCCTTATGTTTCAATAAATGATTATCCGCGCTTTCAATACCGGGGCATGCACCTTGATGTGGGCCGCCACTTTTTTGATGCGGCTTATATAAAAAAGTATATTGATTATCTCGCCTTACAAAAATTCAATACTTTTCACTGGCACCTCACAGACGACCAGGGATGGCGCATTGAAATAAAAAAATATCCATTGCTTACATCCGTTGGTGGATTTAGAAACGGAACGATAATCGGCCACTTCCCGGGAAAAGGCAATACCGGCAAGCGTTATGGCGGCTTCTATACACAGGATGAAATAAAAGACATTGTAAAATATGCGCAAGACCGCTACATCACCATCATTCCGGAAATTGAAATGCCGGGGCATGCATCCGCAGCCATTGCCGCCTACCCGCTGTTAAGTTGCTTCCCTAAAGAATCAACAAAAATTTCTGCACGAACTCCCTGGGCAGGCCCAAGAGAAGGAAAGCAGGTACAGCAAACATGGGGCGTATTTGAAGATGTCTTCTCTCCTTCAGATTATACATTTAAGTTTTTGGAAGATGTGCTGGATGAAGTGATGGAACTTTTTCCCTCAAAATATATTCACATTGGCGGAGATGAATGCCCGAAAACAAATTGGAAAAGATCTGACTTTTGCCAGCAATTAATTGCAGACAGCAATCTGAAAGATGAGCATGGCCTGCAAAGTTATTTTATCAGCAGGATTGAAAAATACCTGAACAGCAAAGGAAGAAATATTATTGGATGGGATGAAATTTTGGAAGGTGGCCTTGCGCCCAATGCAACCGTTATGAGTTGGCGTGGTGAAGAAGGTGGAATAGCGGCTGCCAAAGAGCATCACAATGTTATTATGACCCCGGGCAAATATGTTTACTTTGATCATTCACAATCAAAAAATGAAGACAGCGTAACCATTGGCGGCTACCTTCCGCTGGATATGGTTTACCAATATGATCCCGTACCAAAAGAATTGGATGACGCAGAAAAAAAATATGTGTTGGGTGCGCAGGCGAACTTATGGACTGAATACATTAATAACCCGGCAAAGCTTGAGTACATGCTCTTTCCCCGTATGACGGCTTTAAGTGAAGTATTGTGGACAGCAAAAGACAAAATGGATTGGAGTAAATTTCAATTTAAACTAACGGTTATGTTTAAACGCTATCAATTATGGAACGTTAATTACAGCAAGGCAAACTATGATTTGCAATCTTCTGTTCTTCCTGCAGAAGACCATAATGGAATACTATGGACGCTGGAAAATAAAACCCCCGGCATTAAAATTATTTATGTAAAGGGCAAAAATACCAATGCATCGTTTGATTACACACAGCCTATATTAATAAATTCGGTTGGGACCTACGGCGCCGCAGTTGCCGATAAATCCCATAAAATTATAAGCAGTTGGATTTGGAAAACTTTTTATTTTAATAAGGCAACAGGAAAGATAATTACACTGAAGAGCGAACCTGCGGCTGATTATCCCGGCAGTGGTGCTTTCACATTAGTAGATGGTATTATTTCAGCCAACGGATTAGCTGAATCATCAGAATGGCTGGGCTTTGCCGGTAAAGACCTCGAAGCAGATATTGACCTCGGTGCGCCAACTAAAATAAAAAGCGTTTCATTAAATGTACTTGACCAACATACAAGCTGGATATATCTTCCCAAAGAAATACAGGTGGCTACTTCCTATAACGGCGAAAACTATTCGTCCATTGCAACGCTTGCCATAGACGAAATTAAGGACCAGGGGAAAAGCAAATTTACGTTACCGTTAAACACTACTACCCGTTATATAAAAGTGCTTGCACAAAATGCAGGAACTATTCCCTTCGGTGAGCCTGGCGCAGGTTCTCCTGCATGGTTGTTTGCCGGCGAGATAGAAATTAACTGATGTGCTTTCTAAAAAGAAAGCTAACAAAAGCAGCTAATTTTATGTAGAAAAAACATACAAGATTTTTATAAAGATTTCCGATGTTGCGTGTTTGTCATGAAATCCTTTGAAAGTTTTATACTTTTATACAAATGAAAATGTGATCCTCTCAATGAAACGATTTCTAATTTCCGCCTGTATTAATTTTCTTCTTTTTTCTGCTGCTGCCGCTCAAAATATTGATTCAACAATAGAAACGTATGCTACAAAATACGGCGAAGAAAGAGTGTATATCCATTATGATAAATCCACTTATGCACCCGGTGAAACAGTCTGGTTCAAGGTTTACCTGATGCAGGACATCTACCCGGCCAACAGCAGTAAAACTTTTTATGTTGATTGGACAGATGATAAGGGCAATCTTATTACACACAACCTGAGCCCGATAGTGGATGGTACCACCGTGGGCCAGTTTGATATTCCGGCTGCTTACACAGGCAAATTTCTTCATGTGAAAGCTTATACCAAATGGATGCTCAATTTTGATTCGGCATTCCTTTATAATAATGACCTGAGGATTCTTTCCCTTAATAATCTTGCAGAAAAAACAAAAACTGTTATTACTCCCTCCATACAATTTTTTCCTGAAGGAGGAGATATAGTAGCCGGTGTGCAAAACAAGATTGCCTTTAAAGCAAATGATCAATATGGCAGGCCGGTAAAAATTAAAGGTATTGTGCAAAGCAAAGCTGGTGGCTTGCTTGACAGCCTGCACGTAATACATGATGGCATGGGATTCTTTTTGCTTCGCCCTGAGGCAGGCGAAAGTTTTTCGGCGAAGTGGAAAGATGAAAAGGGCGCAGACCATACCGCGCCTTTGCCTGATGTAAAGGCGGGTGGCGTTGCAATGAGTGTACTTATCTCCGGCAAAAACCGGATCTTTAATATTTTAGCTGCTCCCGGAGTGGCGGCCTCTCTGGGCGGTATTCATGTGATTGGAACAATGTATCAGCACGAGGTTTTCAAAATAGCAAAGGATTTTAAAGATGGGGCTGTAAACGGTGTAGTTCCTACACAGGCGCTGCCGAGCGGCATCCTTACCATCACGGCATTTGATAGCCAATGGAAACCAATCGCCGAGCGCATTTCATATATCAACAATGGAGAATTTATTTTTCATCCTGAAATGGAGGTACAACATTGGGGATTAAATAAAAGAGCAAAAAATGAAGTTCAAATAGCGGTACCGGATAGCCTTGATGCAGATTTTTCGGTATCAGTTACCGATATAGATATTGATGCTGACAGCAGCGATAATATTATTTCCCACCTTATGCTCACCGGTGAGCTTAAAGGAAAAGTTTTTAATCCTTCTTATTATTTTTCTAACGATAGTGACAGCCTTGCTCAGCGGCTTGATCTTGTGATGCTCACCCATGGCTGGCGGAGGTTCAATTGGGATAAAGTTACTAAAGGCGAATTGCCTGCCATAAACTATCCCAAGGACACATCTTTCCTTACTCTTTCAGGAAAAGTATATGGTGCCACTTCCTCTCAATTAAGAGGAGCCGATAACATTATTTTACTTATCAATAATAAAACGATAGGCAGAAAAATGATAGTGCTTCCGGTAGAAGCAAACGGCACATTTAATGATCCTTCCTTTCTTCTTTTTGATACGGCTCAAATCTATTACCAGCTTTCAAAAGCAAAAGGGCTTGGCGATCTATCAGTAAAGTTTTTGGAAGGGCGGCTTCCGCCACTTCGAAACAGCATTGCTGCCGCCGGCAATTTTTATAGTAAATTTTTTGATACCACAGGCAATGCACGGCATCTTTCACTTGCAAATGAACTGGCTGATATTGCTAACAGGTTTAAAGCTAAAGTATTGGAAACTGTTACAATAAAAGCGAGGACCAAATCGCCGGTGCAGGTGCTGGATGAGAAATATGCATCAGGGCTTTTCAGTGGCGGTGACGGATACCAATTTGATCTGCTTGATGATACAAGAGCGATGAGCTCACGCAGTATTTTCGATTACCTGCAGGGCCAGGTAGCGGGCCTGCAAATAAATTCATCTTCCAATCCTCCTTCATTGCAATGGCGCGGCGGTTCACCGCAATTGTTCCTGGATGAGGTGGCTGCAGATCCTTCGTTTATATCGTCTATTCCGGTAAGTGATGTGGCTTATATAAAAGTATTGAGGCCCCCATTTATGGGTAGTTCAAATGGTGCTAATGGCGCTATTGCTATTTACACCCGCCGTGGCGATGATCGCAAGATGGAACCAGGCAAGGGCCTCGCCAACAATACCGTAACAGGTTATACCGCTATTCGTGAATTCTATTCTCCCAACTACGGCACCATTAGCCCTGATGATGATAAGGCCGATATAAGAACCACTTTATATTGG
>JBBPZF010000043.1:0-6583 GCA_038199105.1 Chitinophagales bacterium
AATTGTTGCATCAGTTTAACATGTTCAAATTTTTCAGGAAGAAAATATTTGTTGTTGCTTATAATAAAAAGATAGCCCATAGACCTGGAATCCATGAAGGATACGGGTTTGCCCTCAATCGTAATAAGCAGTTGAATGTTGATAAATTTGCTATCAGAAAAAACTTTAAAGCTAACAGCAGGCTGTGCAGTTCCTAATTTAATTGGCGCTATATTTTTATTACTAAATGTTTTTACCGGGGAAAGTGAAAATGTATTTTCCTGTTCTGCCAAAAAAGACCATAGTTTTTGTAGAACACTATAATAATATTCCCGCAGGCTTTCTACAGCCTCCTTTGTCATTTGCTGTTGCCAGGCGCTATAAGTAGCAAGATTTACAAACCCTGCTTGAATAAGATGCTTGTGCATCGCCTCGTCAGTCAATTGTTCAAAAAGAATATATTGTTCATCAGGCAAAGATTTCAGGAAAGCAAGGTTTTCTTTTTTTGATATGATGATTCTATCGTAGCTGGCTTTATCATTTTTTTTACTGATGGCAAGTGGCTGTAACTGGAAATGTATATGTTGTTTCGAAGCGAAATTAAAAAGGTAACCAAGCTCAAAATTTATAAATTTTCCGGCGGGTAGTTGAGGCCTTATCTGTCCCTCGCCTTTTGCCGGCATAGCGAGCCGGTGTGCCAAAGTAGTTAGCGAGCTTTCATCATTAATTTTTACAAGATAACCGGGAGCGGATTTAATAATAAGCTTTCCATAATAATCTTGTTCAAAAACAAAATCTTTTGCTTCATCATCATTAGGCATTACACCGTAAGGAGCGAGCAATTCCTTTTTCTCTTCTGTTTTATCCTTAAATCTGTTAAAATAATGATCTCCGAATTTTACATTCAGAACATTAAGGGCTGCTAAAAGATGTGTGCAAAAATTATCCTGTTCGGCATTTCCGCAGTTGCAGGAAACTTCCAGCTTATCAGGTTGAATAAAATTAATTTTCTGTTCATATATTTTTTTTGAATTCTCTTTATAATTGAATAGATGTTCAGTGCCAGCATATTTTACAAGGCGGCTTTTACCATTGGTATAATAAAATTCCCACCTGTAGTATCTTTTGGTAAAATATTTTATCTCCTGGTATGAAATATCCCTGAATGAAACTATAATCTTTCCTGGTTCAGCATCTGCGCCGGGTGCGGTTTCATTTTGTGCCACAGATTCTTTTTTGGTTTGCAGCTCATTATTTTTCTTGCCAATAATATCGAGCAGGTACAATGCCGCAGCCACACAATGTTTGCAATCGTCATAGTTTTCAAAGGCAGGGCAGTCACACGAGGGTTCGGCATATTCAATTTCCTGGTCAAATGAAAATGACACAGTATAACTTTCATCGCTGCTCTCACTCGGGATGATCAATTCAGCCTCGTCATCATCCAGGTTTTTTAAAATCATTTCATCGCGGAACCTGTTGTGTAAACGTTTTCCCTTTTTTTCCAGGTTATGGTCAACTTCACTTAGATAGTCTTCTAACAGTTCTTGTATTTCCATTTTGCAAATCAAAACAAATACAGGGAAATGTAAGAAGAAATTATTCAGATGATTAAGTTCCAAACCAATGAGCATATTTATATATCCATTTATGGGGTAATAAATCTTTTAAGATCAATACTTAATCCATCTTCAAGATTGTTATGTTGCCTGAGATCAAAATCACATTAATACGAGCTACCTGTTTAGTTGATGGTATAATAATTGGTAAAATTTATTAAAACATTTATATGAAAAATATTTTAATCCTTATTATGTCCGTGAGTGTAGCAATAGTTGTTGCCTGGTGTTTGGTTATTGAAAAAGATGGTACTTCAAATGAGGTATCTGTTTAGAATGCCTGGCTGATTTTAAATGCTGTTGCTGATAAGTATCTACGTTTTACCCAAAGCAAGAGAGCTAATTTTTTAGCCTCAATAAAATCCGGCAGCATATAAAATGCAATAGTTCTCTATCTTAGAAAGAATCAACTATTTTAGAACAGGCCGCTAAAACTTTGGTAAGAGTGGAAGTTTGTTTTCCGCATATTTTCAAATTAATCAGGCTTTTCTGTCAAATATTTATTTGTATCAGACGGCCGTCACTTCAATTGGTATGGTAAAATAAAAAGTTGATCCTTTGCCAATTTCGCTTATTACCCATATTTTACCATGATGCCGCCTTATAATTTCATGGGATAGATAAAGGCCTATGCCAAAACCCGCAATGGTCTTTGAGTTTTCGTTTTCTACCCTGTAATACCGGTCAAATAGTTTCCCCAGATCCTGTTGTTTTATGCCAATTCCCTCATCGGTAACGCTTATCTGTACCATATTATCCACTTTCTCACACTTAAAACTTACATGCGTTTGCTTCGGTGAAAATTTGATGGCATTGCTTAATAAATTGGATAACACTGATCCTATTTTATCACGATCGGCAGTTATTTCAAGATCATCGCAAGGCTCCACATGAATGAGGTTTCCAGGAGCCGTTAACTCTGCCTCGTTTATTACTTCCCTTATCAGCTGATTGATAACAAAATTGCTTTTATATATAGCTATTTTGCCGGACTCAAGTCTTGACAAATTTAAAAACCCGTTAATCAAAGCAGTCATCTTTTTTACCTGGCGTTTGGCTTGCGTTAAGGCATTAACAGTAAATTGATCATCATCGTTTCCCGTTTTCATCAACAAAATCTCTAAATACCCGAGCAGCGATGTAAGCGGTGTTTTAAGCTCATGGCTTACCATGCCTATAAAGTCGTTTTTTCGCTGTTCATCTTCTTTGTTTTCTGTGATGTCAAACACTGACCCTATAAACCGTACAGGAGTTTTTTCATTATTGTAAAATACTTTTCCCTTAGCCCTCACCCATCTTAGCTTTTTATCGTCCGCACCAATGGTGCGATATTCTACATCATAATCGCCGTTGTTTTCACCCTCAAAAAGCCTGCTAATAATAGCAACCACTCTGTCCCTGTCATCAGGATGTAAACCGGTGACAAAATCTTTTTTATAAGTTACAGGACCGGCGTGCCCAATCCCGAATAATATGCGGCAACGCTCGTCCCATTCCATAGTGCCGTTGAGAAGATTCATATCAAATGTACCCAGCTCTGCGGCTTCTTTTGATAACCGGGCCTGTTCAAAAGAACGCTCCATGTCCTTTATTTGATTCAGCCTTTCAGTATTATCGTAGGTAACACCAGACATTGATAGTGGCTTACCATCGGCGCCATACTGTGCCCTGCCGGAAGCAGTGATCCAGTGTAACGAGCCATCAGGCCATCGGGCCTGGTATTCGGCCTGGTACATGCTTTTATTTTCTATTGCTTGTTTTACTTTTTCCATCACCATTTCCCGGTGTTCAGGTACTATTGCCTGTAGCAGGTCAGGAAAATTAAAAGTATCTGTTGCCGCGAGGCCAAAGTTTTTTTTGCATTGGTCCGAGCATTTCATATTATTTGTATCCAGGTCAAGATCATAAGAACCAAGGTTGGAAACACTTAAAGCGACTTCAATGCGATGCTCAGCCTTTAGTATTTCATTCTTCATCTTGTTCACCCTTACCAGCACAAAATAAATAACAGGAAAGGTTAAAATGGCTGCAAGAGAAAGTAGTATTATGGCTTCGGATGCATGGGATAACGCCAGGGAATGAATGATAAATAAATTGACCCCAATGTATAAGGCGGTTGTGAAAAAAAAATAAGTGAAAAGATAAATAATCACCCGCTTTTTAGTAAATCGTGGATACACTAATGCAATCCAGCCCCGCTGCACATCAAACAATAGTATGCCAACTGCCAGGAAAGCCAACCCTGACGCTGTGTGAAAAACTACTGCTGAATACTCACCCAATTGATAGAAACCACCGGTATAAAACAAGTGGCCTACCAGGAAAATGTACACGATAATAAACATGCAGCACGCAAGCAGTTCAGCAGTGTTGTAGCGCTTAAAAGATAACAGCAGTAACGCGATACCGGCAAGCAACAAATTAAATGCCGTTAGGAGCGAAGTTCTTCCCGGCGCTTGTGTGGCAGCATTAGTAAAGCGGTCTTTTAATAACAATTCATCAAGGTGTAAATTGATTTTAAAAAGATGTTCAGTAATCACGGCAAGGCTTACAAGTATCATCAATATAAATAGCAGCCGGGCTGTGCCATTGCGTCCCATATTCAACAGCCATAAACCGCCGCCGCCCGCTATTAACAGGAGAGCAGTATTTACTTTAATAAAAGCGCCGTCGGAAAGGAATGTTCTTAAAAATTCATTGTTGAACACCCAGCCGCAGAGGCCTAATAAACCTGATATAGTACATCCTGCAGCACAGAAAATGGAAACGAATCGCGAGGTTTTAGTCGAATGAGAGTGAGCAGGCATAGATAAGCAAGTATTGAGTAATTAAAGATATTCACTAACGTTTCGATATTAGTCAAACATTTTCAATTGTTTAGTTTTTAATGCAACTTAATTACAACTGGGCCGCCCAATGAACCTCAGCCCGTAACCAAAACATTTTCTACTCTTCCTCTTCACCAAACATCTCACGCTTACTCAATTCAGGTATTACGTGAGAGAATATATTTTACAGTTTACAGCAAACTTTTGCGGGTTAACATCATTCACAAAAAAGCAGGTAGTATTAAAAATAAGTTTGTGCTGAAATAAAAATAATCAGTATGAAAAAGATATTAATTGCTTTATTGATAATGCTCTCAGTCAATAAAAGTTTCTCTCAATCAGCAGGAGCGTTAGTAACGGGAAGCATTACTAACACAAATAAAATACCTGTGGAATCAGCAACCATTTCTTTATTAAAATCAAAAGATTCTTCAATTGTCAAGATTGATGTTTCGGATAAAGAGGGGAAGTTTTCATTTGCTGAGATTCCTTATAGCGATTACTTCATTACAGTAACTTCAGTAAATTACAATAAAGTCAATTCGTCCAAATTTGTTGTTTCTGAAAGCAATAGTTCTATAAAACTTGATCCATTGATATTGGATTATGAAACTAAAAGCCTTGCCGCAGTTACTGTAGTTGCAAAGAAACCTTTGATAGAACAAAAGATTGACAGGATGATTGTAAACGTAGATGCATCAGTTACCAATGTTGGTTCAACTGCATTGGAAGTGCTGCAAAAATCGCCAGGTGTTTCCGTTGATAAAGATGGCAACATAAGCCTTAAGGGTAAATCGCAGGTAATGGTAATGATTGACGGGAAACCTTCTTATCTCGGTGCAACAGAATTTGCCAGCCTGCTAAGTAATATGAACTCAAATCAACTAAGCCAGATTGAAATTATGACGAACCCTTCTGCAAAATATGACGCCGCAGGTAATGCCGGTGTTCACTCACGGCACAACAGCTTACGTTGGATCTAAACATCAATAACCAGTTCAGTTTTCAAAATGGCTGGGCGGCTGAATTATCCGGCACTTATGCAACACGTAACCGTGACGAAGGACAAGCAATATCGTTGCCTATTGGTCAGCTATCAGCAGGCATTTCAAAACAATTATTAAACAATAAAGCAAGTATTAAATTTAATGTCAGAGACTTGTTCTATACACAAAAAATAAACGAGATACAAAACTTCCAGGATGTGCAATCAACATTACATATAGCAAGAGATACAAGAGTTTTTAACATTGCATTTGTGTACAGGTTTGGTGTACAATCAAAATCAAAAAAAAGCCAGGCAACGGATGAACAAAAAAGAATACAAGTGAATTAAGCAATGGATAATGAAAACGAATAATGAATAATAAACAAATAATTATGGAAAAGAATACAAACAAAACAAAAAAGAATATGCGCTGGTGGATGCGCTACCTGCATAATAAGATTGGATTTTTTATTGTTGCATTGGTAATCATTTATAGTTTGAGCGGATTGTTGCAAACATACAGAGACACTAATCTTTTAAAACATGAAGTAGCACATACAATGCAGCTTGCGCCTAACCTGCCTGTGGCTCAACTCGGAAGCAGTTTAAGGATGAGAGATTTTAAAGTGATTAAAACCGAGGGCGACATTATTTATTTTAAAGATGGAACTTACAATAATGCAACAGGCGCCGCAAACTACACAACCAAAGAATGGTATTCATGGGTAATGCCTTTTACAGAGCTACATAAATCTCCAAACAACGGTATTGCACATTATTTCACTACGCTGTTTGGCATCGCCCTATTTTTTATGTCCATCTCTGCATTCTGGATGTTTAAACCGGGTACAAAGCTTTTTAGTTCGGGTGTTTACATCACCGTTGCCGGTGTTATTGCCGCAGTTATTCTATTAATCATTTCTTAGACCAGGCTAACTTAAACATAATGCAACAAAGCATGTACAATATTAAAAGAGATAAAAAACAATGGATGATCATTGCGTTGCATGTATTGATATGGTTAATTGTTTTTTTGATTCCTTATATTTTTAGTGCAGATGTGGAAAGAGGTTCGAAACATGCGAATAATGCTGACTCAGAATTTTTATACCTGAATACTGCACTTGATTTTTTTTGGGTTGCGATCTTTTATTTTAATGCAGGTTTTC
>JBBPZF010000044.1:0-2410 GCA_038199105.1 Chitinophagales bacterium
ATCGTTTGCATTAATATTTTTTAATGTCTGTAAAAATAATTGATTTTAATTCACATTAAATAAGCTGCCGCCCTTGGTTATACGTTTAATAAAAAGTATAAAACTGACATCATGCCCGAGTTCAATGCAGCAAGTTTAATCGAAGAATTTTTTGAGAAGGAATAAATGCCGATTAGCTAAAAAATTCTCCATGCTTTATTATGATTAACAATTCATCCGTCTTTCATGGATTGATTATTTTTGTACGCTTATGCCGCAAAGTAAATCAGTAGCGTTACACACATTAGGCTGCAAGCTCAACTATTCAGAAACTTCCTCCATCGAAAGGTTGCTGGAACAGGATGGGTTTGTAAAAACAGATTTTACTGACGAAGCAGATGTGTATGTGATAAATACCTGCTCCGTTACTGATAATGCGGATAAAGAATGCAGGCAGCTTGTGCGCAGAATACAAAGGAGAGCGCCGGAGGCAATGGTGGTAATTACCGGTTGCTATGCGCAACTAAAGCCAAAAGAAATTGCTGAAATACAGGGAGTGGACCTGGTGTTGGGCGCCGCAGAAAAATTTAATATTACTCATCATCTTAAGCAGCTCACCAAAGGAGATACAGCGAAAATATGCAGTTGCGATATTGAAGACGTAAGCGGCTTTAATTCTTCTTTTTCCATTAATAACAGAACAAGGACTTTTCTGAAAGTACAAGATGGTTGTGATTACAACTGCTCGTTTTGCACCATACCGATGGCACGCGGAAAAAGCAGGAGTAACGCCATAGAAAATGTATTAACCGAGGTAAAAAAAATTGCCGAGGAAGGTGTAAAAGAAATTGTGCTTACAGGAATTAACCTCGGTGACTTTGGCAAGAATGGTGAGGGCGAAAAAACAGGGAAAAATTTTTATGAATTATTGCAGGCATTGGAAATAAACGATGGCGTACATCGGTATCGTATTTCATCTATAGAACCTAATCTCCTATCTGATGAAATAATAAGGTTCGTTGCGCAGAGCAAAAAAATAATGCCGCATTTTCATATTCCTTTACAAAGTGGCAGCAATAAAATTCTTGGGCTAATGAGGCGTCGGTATAAAAAGGAATTGTATGCGGACAAGATTGCGCTTATCAAAAGCCTAATCCCCGATTGCTGCATTGGTGTAGATGTGATAACAGGCTTCCCCGGTGAAACCGACGTTGATTTCAATGAAACGCTGGAGTTTTTAAAATCAATTGACGCTTCCTATTTTCATGTGTTCACTTATTCAGAACGAGCCAACACCCATGCCTTAAATATTGAGCCGGTAGTACCTGTTTCAATCCGTAATGAGCGCACAAAAATATTACGCTCATTATCTTACAAAAAATTACAGGAGTTTAGCAAACAGCACGAGAATGAAATAAGAGAAGTGCTTTTTGAAGGCCGCAATAAGAACGGCATGATGGATGGCTATACCGATAATTACATAAAAATTACCGCACCTTATAAGGCAGAATGGTCAAATGAAATTATTGATTGGAAAGTGTAACAGTCATTACATCTATCGCTTCGAAAGTATTTGTGAAAGTTCTTGAACCAGTTCAGCCTGCATCACATTCATCTTTTTCTTCGCTTCTTCTAAAGTGAACCATTGTGCCTTATCAACCTCAGGAAACGATTGCATTTTGCCGGATCGCGGCGGCCACTCTATTTCAAATAAATTACTGTCAATGTTATGGGCGTCAATAACAGTCTCTAATGCCCACGCAAAAACGATCTTACCACTCTTTAATTTTATAGGTTGCAGTTCAATAAAATCACCTGAAATATTGAATCCTGTTTCTTCAAAAAATTCTCTTTTAGCAGCATCTAAGGGAATTTCATCATCTCCGAATTCTCCTTTGGGAATACTCCATGCACCAGCATCTTTGTTTTTCCAAAACGGGCCGCCCGGATGAACAAGAAAAATCTCTAATTCATTTGCATTTTTTCTATACACTAAAATTCCTGCACCCTGTTTTTTAGGCATGCATAAAGATCGTTCATTTCAAAAAGCGAATCCTGTGCTTCTTTCATCCGCAAGTGTAGAAAAAAGCTTTTCAAACAGAACGGAGATTTCTTATTCGGGGAAATGGCATAAATTCGCGTACAACCCATTCAGAAATTTAGAGTAGATACGTATTGTCAATTTTGGCATAAAAAATTATACGTATTTCAATAAACATCATCTAATGGAAAAACTTAACCCCAAAAGTATCGTGATGATTTCAACCACCAGCTTTTCATCTTTAAGGATTCAGGACGGAATTTGTCCTTTTTTTGAAAAACCCTCTGACGAGCATAACACATTTGAAAATTATGACATGGAGAGTTGTGAAGAACGAATAAATGCTATTGACTTATTTTCATATTTTACAGCAGATGTTATCAAAGAAAA
>JBBPZF010000045.1:0-3562 GCA_038199105.1 Chitinophagales bacterium
AAAATTCTCCGGAGTTTTTATTGCCCTTCCTTCAAATATGATTCAAAGAATCAGGTTTAAGAAAAACCAGTTTAATAATGCCTCAGAAAAAATTGATATAATCAAAACAGATTAATTATATATTAGTGAAAAATATTATTCCCTAACCGTTATATTATTAACTCACCGTCAAATATGAAACGATTCTACTGGTTTTCTTTATTACCTTCTTAATTTCCTGCAATAAGAAAACGCAAGATTACGAAACGGTTAAATATGTAGAATCTTTTAGAATACTGAGAATGGCGATTATCAAACTACAAAAACTGCCTGCGATAGCCTCCCCGAGAATTCAACGATAGTCTTTAGCCCAAAAACGTACATTCTAAGTCATACACCCATAATTCAAAAAACGTTTTATTTCCGGGGGCCTGCAACTTTCAAAAGCGAAGATCAGATAACCTATACTTTAATGGAATCCGCCGATGAATTTTCTACATATTTAATAGTGAATTCAACCAAAGGTCTTATAGCATCAGATAGAATAGTTGTATGCTGATCAAAATATAAAGGAGCCACGTATATAAATATTGCAAATTATATTCATGGCGATACTATTATTCTTAATACTCCTCTCGGCAAAACTTTTGGAGGCAATGATACATATCCTGCAGGTGGTCATTACAAAGGGAACAACTTATTATTCAAATTGCAGGTTTGTAAATAGCCCAAATGAAACCATAGTCGGCCATAATGTTGATAGTCAGGAATTGTACTTTTTACAACCTGAACGGAAGTGGTTTTCATACTTCTGCAGATAAGGAAAATTGCACTGAAAGCGAAATACATTATACCTTTCTGATAATATTTTTGAAAATACAAATCAAATATCTCATCAATAATGGGCATAGCGAAGGAGCAATCACACACAGCGATTCGGGGGATATTGTACTGCAGTCAGAAACACATTCTCAAATGTAGGCGAATCTGTTTTAGGCGCCTTTTATCCATTCAATCTCCTCTCATGATTGGGGTACATCTAATATAACGTTTACAGAAAATAAAATTAATGGAGCCGGTAGAATTGACACTATAAGAGCCGGGACTATACATGATGTGACTAACGAAAACAATGATATTTCAAATGTATTTTGGTTCGATTGGAGTGGCGAATTGAAACATTGGCCTGGTATAACATTAAAGAAATAGAAGCAAAAAATTATTTTTTACAAAATTCCTTTCAAATATTCTCCATAACCGCTCTTTGCAAATTTTTTTGAAAGTTGATCCAGTTCTTCTTTGCCAATAAAATTCATTCGATAAGCAATCTCTTCAAGGCAACCAATTTTAAACCCTTGCCGCTTTTCAATTACCCTTACAAATTCAGATGCATCGTGCAGGGATTCAAATGTGCCGGTATCCAGCCACGCGAATCCGCGATCGAGTACAGCAACTTTCAATTTTTTATCAGACAAATATTTACGGTTTACATCGGTGATTTCGTATTCACCTCTTGGAGATGGTGCAATATTTTTAGCAATTTCCACAACTGCGTTATCATAAAAATATAAACCAGGCACTGCATAATTTGACTTAGGCTTTTCAGGTTTTTCTTCTATGCTTATTGCCACATTATTTTTATCAAACTCAACTACTCCATATCTTTCCGGGTCACTTACCGGGTAAGCAAAAATAACCGCGCCATCAGGGTTTGCAGATTTTTGGAGCAGGTGAGAAAATCCACTTCCATAAAAAATATTATCACCCAAAACCAACGCAACAGCATCTTCGCCAATAAATTTTTCGCCAATAACAAATGCTTGTGCAAGGCCATTTGGCTTCTCCTGCACTTCATATTGAACGCTACAGCCCCATTGGCTTCCGTCGCCGAGGAGACGCATAAACTGAGCCTGGTCTTCAGGTGTTGTAATGATGAGTATCTCTTTGATACCGGCAAGCATCAATGTACTCAATGGATAATATATCATCGGCTTATCATAGATGGGCATGAGCTGTTTGCTTATTCCCATTGTGATTGGATATAATCTTGTGCCGCTTCCACCTGCTAATATTATTCCTTTCATGGCTGTTTCTTCTAACTGTTTGGATATTGATTTATCTATTCAGAATACTGCTTGTCATAATAACTTCTATACGCTCCGCTTGTAACATCATTCAGCCATTCACTATTATTTAGATACCAATCTATCGTTTTTGATAAACCTTCTTCGAACTGCAACGATGGCTGCCAGCCCAATTCATTTTTTAATTTTGTGGCATCAATTGCATAACGTAGGTCGTGGCCGGCGCGGTCTTTCACAAAAGTGATCAGTTGTTCTGATGTTCCTTTTTCACGCCCAAGCTTTTCATCTATTTGTTTACAAAGCTCCCTGATGATATCGATATTTTTCCATTCATTCTGCCCACCAATGTTGTAGGTTTCGCCGGGTTTCCCATTATGAAAAATTGTATCAATCGCACGTACATGATCTTCTACAAATAGCCAGTCACGCACATTTTCGCCTTTGCCATAAATGGGCAGCGGTTTATTATTAATAATATTATTGATGCAAAGCGGAATTAATTTTTCAGGGAAATGATAAGGCCCATAATTGTTAGAGCAGTTTGAAATAATAACCGGCAATTTATAAGTGTGATAATAAGCACTTACAAAGTGATCCGAAGCAGCCTTTGACGCAGAGTAGGGACTGCGCGGATCGTAAGCCGTTTCTTCAGTAAAAAACCCTTCATCGCCCAGGCTGCCGTACACTTCGTCTGTAGATATATGATAAAATAATTTGTTGCTGAAATCATCTTTCCATGCATCTTTTGCGGCTTGTAATAAAGTAACAGTCCCGAGTACGTTTGTTTTTACAAATGCAAGCGGATCAGTAATAGACCGGTCCACGTGGCTTTCTGCAGCGCAGTGAAGCACGCCCGTAAACTGGTATTTTTGAAAAAGATCTTTTAATAATTCTGCATCTTCTATATCACCTTTTACGAAAGAATAATTGGAAGCATTCTCAACATCTTTGAGGTTTTCGAGATTTCCTGCATACGTAAGCTTATCAAGATTTACAATGAGATAGTTAGGGTATTTGTTTACAAATAATCTTGTAAGATGTGACCCGATAAAGCCGGCGCCACCTGTGATTAATGTTTTATGATCCATTCATTTCATTTTAAAAGGCTTAAAATATTCCTTTATAATTTGTAACCAATTCATGTAATACTTGTATGATATCGGATTTTATATGAGATGGGAATTTATCTCTCTCATCAATACCTGATGCCTTATATCTTATACCAGTTACCCGATACCTTATACCCCGATACCTTACAACCCTTTAGCGGGGTTATCATCAATAATTCCGTCTTTAGAAACTTTGCCAATTACACGGCCGGGATTACCCAATACCAACATATAAGGGGGAACATTTTTTGTAATAACCGCGCCTGCACCCACCATAGAATATTCGCCTATTTCAATGCCGCACATTATCGTTGCATTCGCACCAATTGACGCTCCTTTTTTTATCAATGTTTTTTTAAACTCGTGTTTTCTTTCTACAAAAGCCCTGGG
>JBBPZF010000046.1:0-6757 GCA_038199105.1 Chitinophagales bacterium
AAAATCATAAATCCTGCAGAAGCTATCCCGGCTGTTTTGATAAAATCACGCCTGGAAGTGTTGCCTGCCTTTTTGGTGTTCAACCTGATTTTTTTCATGATATTAATGGTGGTTTTTTATAAAATATGATCCTACTATCTAAACATTGGTGAGATTATATCACCCATTATGTAATAATTAATTTAACTAAGCAATCGGTATATCGTAGTATAATATAAAATGATTAATTACTGTATCATAGAAAGTTGAACATATGTACTTCCAATTCTATACTCATAACTGACAGAAACATTAGGGACAATGTTTGTTATTTTTAAAATACCATAGAAAACATCTGTTGGATTAGGACCATTTACAATTTTAAAAACGTAAACACCTTCTCCAAAAGATGGCGAAGCAGTTGCACTTGGAGTTCCTGCCATATATGTAGCCATGGCGCTAGTTGGGCTATTGGTTTCATAATCCGCCAGGGTTGAAGGGACAAAAGAAATACTTTTTCCACCCACAGCCCAATTCACGCCACCATGCATCATTAAAGTACCGGCATCTACTGCCAGGATCGCATTAGAATCAGTAGCAGGCAATGCACCATTTACCAGGAGGTTTAATCCATCTGTAGATCCAATAGACATAGTTCCTGTTTTCTTAAGAAAGAAATAAGGATTATTATCCACAACCACTATGGTGACATTATCCGTATTAGAACCAGATGTAGCAACGAAATTATAGTACATAGTATCTTTCCCAACCGCAAAGTCATCACCGGAAAGGGGAACTTGCGATATTGCTGCAAACGAACCAACACTTACCCATGGGTCGTTAAATCCATTCTTTCTTTGTACAACAACATTACCAGTGTAAGCTCCTGACGCAGGCGCAACGTTAACATCGAAGTAAGCGGTACCCGCACCACGTATTAACTTAACTGAATTACCATTGTATTTCGGTCCGTTAACTGATGTGGCCGGAGTCAAAGTAACTACCAGGGAAGCTGATTCTGTTTTCCCAGCCCAGCTAACATATATGTTATCTCCGGGATTAATCATCTGAGCCTGGGCTTTGGTATAAGTAACAGACGCCGTTAAATCGCCTGCTACAGTAACGCTTTGCTGCGTGCCTGCTAAGGGAAGCAACTGTGAACCGGTAGATCCGGGCGGAACTTGTTGTTTAAGCAATTCAACTGTCATTACATCGCCTGCTTTGGCGTTAGGAAGGGTTACGTTCACCGTAAAATTATCATCCAGGGTAGTAACGCCGGGCGAGGTAGCAGTTGAGATACCCGTAATAGTCGCCACACCGTTCGCCACATCCGGAACATTCCAATATGGCTGTTTAGAGCAACTAAACATTAAGGCCAGTGAACATATTAGTATTAGTGATTTCTTATTTTTCATCTTGTATATATAAATTAATTAACAATTAGGTTCACTATGTTTTTACTGCCCAGCCTGTTTAGGAAGGAAGTTAAAATTCTGTAAACATTTTGCATTAGTGGCAATTTCACGCTGCGAAATAGGACACAACAAATTCATAGTGGAAAATGCAAAACTAAATCCCGGAGGTTGGTGACCAAAGAAACTCTCGATCGCCGAAAATGAACCTGCTCCATCTACCAGGCACGTCCGTGTACGACGCTGATCCCAGAGCATTTTATTTTCAAGTATTAGCTCATAAGCACGTTCGCTCATAATAGATTTTAAATTTATATCAGAAGCAAGATAATCAGGTAGAAGTGCCCTTTCCCTAACTTCATTAATTCCTTTAGTAAGATCATTATCTGAAACGGAAGTTCCCAATTGCTTCAATGACCAGTTTACTTCTGTTAGCATAAGCAACATATCAGCATACCGGTAAAAGGTATAGTTTAAATTAGGTCCTATCCCACTTTTAATCGATACAGAATCATAGTATTTATATATATAAGCTTGAGAAAACTTATCTGCAGGTCCCTGGTTGGGATCGAACTTCTTAGCATAAGTGTCAGAATAAAAGAACATCTGACGATCCTGAAGACGTTTGTCAGCAGGATTATAGGAAGCAATATATCCTGAAGTCGGTATATCAGTACCATACTCATCTCCCAGTTGAGAGATATGACTTTGAACCGGAAGTAAACAACTCACGAACCCCCCCATATCATTAACCCCTCCTAAATACTGAGCCTGGAATATCGCTTCTCCCTGGTTATTTATATTACCAGGAGTGTGAAGATCACGATAGGTGCCTAAAGTATATTGGCCATACAAAGCATTTAACTGCGTTTGCGCTTTCGTCAAAAAGTCCTTCGCACCTGGCGTATTTACCGGGTAGCCCTTTTGCGTGAATAGTCCATCTGTACACCAGTTCTTTGTAGGATCTGTTGCAACTTCCTGGTAAGGATATCCCGCACAGGTAAGGTAAACATCTGCCAGGATTGCCCTCGAAATAAACTTTGTTATTCTCCCGTTGCTTGATTTTACATCAGGTAAAGTACTAGTATTAACTGCATACTCCAAATCAGGAATGATTACCTGGTCATATATATCCTTAAGTGAAACACGTGGCTGCTGGGCATTAGCAACACTTTTAAGAACAGAGGTATCCATTACGAGATCTCCGTAATAACGTACCAGTAAAAAATAATAAAAGGCACGAAGGGTTCGAACTTCTCCCAACGCAGCGGATTGCTGAGATGCAGTCCAATCTGTGATACCACTTATTTTTGAAATCGCCAGATTACAGTCTCTTACACCCTGGTACTGATTATTCCAGAAATTATCGTAATCATTAAGTGTACCCCCTGAAGTCTGGTTGGTTTGAAATTTAAAAAACTGCGGATGCGCATCAGTTGTGTAACATTTACCGGTAGGATACTCTATAGTACATGGTAAAAAGTTACCATAATCTCCTGCACCGCCTGTATAGTTAGCCAGTGATCTATATGTTCCGGTTACTAACGCTCCTCCTTCAGATGCTGACGAAAAACTATAGTCACTTGTAATTTGCCCGGTAGGAGTCTCCTGTAGAAATTTTTTGCAACTGCTAAGTACAAATACAATCGCAGAGAATAATAGAATGTATGTAAAGACTCTATTATATTTTTTGATATTAGTTTGCATTTTTAATAGTTTAATAATTTTAAAAACTTACGTTAACTCCAAATGAAAATATCGCAGGCACAGGATACTGGTATTTATCAGTATTAGGAACCAACGCAATTTGTTTATCTAATGAACTTCCTTCAGGATCATATCCTGCAGCTTTAGTTCTTAAAAAGAAGTTCTGAGCAGTCAGGTAAACCCTGAATCTTGAAAATCCCCAGTTCTTAATGGTATTATCAGGTAACGTATATCCGATAGTGCCGTTAGCACCCCTGATAAATGAAGCATCATACATCTCATGTGTATCAGGATAAGATTGATAGTAAGCACCACCATTTCCCGGACGAAATTGCGCAACCTGGGTATTCTGATGATCAGGACGCCATGCATCAAGGCTGGAATTTAAACCACCGGAAACTAACTGGCGATCTTCAGCAGATTCATGAACAAACGCCTTGGTTACACCTTGTACAATCTGGATATCAATTCCTACATCGAAACGCTTATAAGTAAAGCTATTATTAAATCCAATTAACCAATGAGGAAATGCATTTCCCATAACAGCACCATCTGAAAATAAATCAATTTTACCATCATTATTTCTGTCTAAATACTTGAGATCACCTGGGTGAAGGCCATAGCGAGCTGCTAAAGAGGTTTCCTCTGTGCTATAAACCCCTAAACGGGTTAGGCCAAAAAAGGAACCAATAGGCTGACCAATAATCAAGGCTGAAGTACCGTTACCGGCACCTGTCTGATCATAAATAGGTGCACCGGTAGGGCCAAGCTGAACTATTTTATTTACATTATGCGTAACTGTTATATCAGTATTCCAGGAGAAATCTTTATTTGCTACATTACGGGTATTCAAAGTAACTTCAAATCCTTCGTTCTGAACCTTACCGTAGTTCTCTGTTACGCTGCCTGATGTAGTTGAAAGCGGAAGAGGCACCCGAAGTAACATGTTACTTGTAAGCTTATGATAATAATCAAGAGCTATATTAATCCGATCGTGTACTAAACCAAATTCCAAACCTGCATCATATTGTTCTGTTGTTTCCCACTTAAGATCATTGTTAGCTACTGAACTTGGGAAAAGGCCCGTATAAGAAGCACCACCCAATACAACGTTGGCATTTGAAATATATGACTGGGTCACATAACTTCCTATTTCCTGGTTACCAGTACGGCCCCAACTTCCACGTACCTTAAGATTAGATACAGCCGTTACATTTTTCATGAAATTTTCCTGGGATACTCTCCAGGCAATACCAGCCGATGGGAAGAAACCATATTTATTATTACTACCAAATTTAGATGAACCATCTTCGCGGCCCGTTAGGGTGAGTAAGTACCTATCTTTATAACTATAATTAACCCTGCCGAAATAAGAATTCAATTCGCTTGATCCATCGCCACTTTGAACTTCAGGCCTTGTAGCGGCACCTGCACTAATATTAGAATACCCGTAGAAATCAGACAAGAAGTTAGTATTCCTCATGTAGGAATGGTTGTATTCAGATTGAGACCATGAAATACCTACCACTGCACTTATGTTATGGTCTGTACCAATTTGTTTTTTATAATTAAAATAATTTTCATTCTGCCAATAAAAGGTATTATCATTAGTAATCCTTGCATCACCAGTATGGCCATACAACTGTCCATAATAGTTATTATTCTTATATTGGTCATAATCAATGGAGAAATCACTTTTGAAAGTCAAATCTTTAGTGATATTAGCCGTAGTTGTAAAACTACCAATTACCTGCCCGATTTTCCTGTCTCCGTACTCCTCATGTCTTCTATATAAAATATTGTACCACTGCTCACCTACATTGAAGTCCTGGTTGGTTCCCCAACGGCCACCCACATAAGTATTCCCAATGTATTGATTAGCATCTGTAGGGTATTTGGTTGGCAAAATGCTCCATACCTCTGCTGTAGAACGGGTAATATTCCCATCATCTGTCTGTTTGCTTTTAATAAAGCTAAGTGTAGTGCTTATATTAAGCCAATCTAAAACCTTAATATCACTGGTAAGCCTGCCGGTGTAACGCCTGAAATACGATGCCTTCATTAAACCTTGCTGGTCAGTATAACCAAGGGACATAGAATATTTCGCGTTTTCGCTACCACCACGTATATCCATATTCTGATCGTTGGAAACGGCAGGACGAAAGATCAAATTTTCCCAATTTGAATTGTATATCGGTTCGTAATAATTGCCATCCTTACCAATTAAAGGTATTATATAGCCACCCTTACCCTGGTCAACTTTTTTGAACAATGCAGGCATTTCAGAAAACGAAGTACCGGAGCCAGATGGACGGAAATCTTTACCTGGATTAATTTTTCCATATTTATTACCATTCGCCATGGCCTGCATATAAGTGTACATAAGCTGATCTGAGGTCATAGTGTACAAATGCCTTTGCATAACACTAAGTGAAGCAGAACCATTATAGTCAAACTGGGGCTTGCCCGTTTTACCACGTTTGGTGGTAACAATAATAACACCATTGGCACCGCGGGCGCCATAAATGGCAGTAGCAGATGCATCTTTCAAAACCTCTAACGACAATATATCGTTAGGATTCAAACTTGATAAAGGATTAGACACGCCTACAACACCATCAACCACATATAGCGGCTCGTTACTGGAGTTGATAGAGTTCGTTCCCCGAATACGAATCAAAGGCTGACCTCCCGGAACGCCTGCTCCATTTGAGATAACCTGTACGCCAGCCACTTTATTCTCCAAGGCCTGCCCAAGATTGGTTACAGGTTTATCTACAAGCCTTTCGGCTGAAATACTCTGTACGGCTCCCGTAAGATCCTTTCTCCTGGCGGTTCCATATCCAATAACCACTACTTCATTTAGCCCCACATTTTCTTCCTCCAGCGTTACGATAATTTCAGTCTTGTTTCCCAAGCGCACGCTTTGTTTTTGAAATCCCACGTAGGAAATTTCAAGTACAATATTTTTATTGTCAGGAGTCGAAAGGGTAAAGCTTCCGTCATTATCTGTGGTAGTTCCGATCTTGGTGCCTGCTATTAATACGGAGGCGTTCTGTATTGGCTCCCCTTTCCTGGTTACCACTTTTCCATGAATGTCAGCAGGAGGCGGCGGGGCTAAATCACTGGCACTACCAAACTGGAAGGCCGCATTTGAAAATATTTTTTTGGTTTGAATAACAATAGTGCTTTTTACTATAGTATATGTAAGCGGCTGATCTTTCAGGCACGCAGACATTGCCTCCTTAAGTGTTGCATTTGTCAGAGAGATGTCAATAAGATCAGCTCTTTGTAAAAGGGCTTTATCATAAGAAAACAGGAGGCCGGTTTGTTGCTCAATATCTTTAAAAACATCCGATAGAGCAACGTGTTTCTTAACAATATTGATCTTTTGCGCATAGTTTTTTGCGCCTGCCTGGAATACGAAAAATAACGAAAAAACAATCGTTAGTTTCATAATTAGCCAGGTTTTTGCTCTTAATGATCTGGCACCCGTTTTGTCTGGGTAACGTACAGTTAAAATCATAGTTTTTGTTTTGATTTCGGTTAAAAAATTGTTTGACCTACAGTATTCAGCCATTAGGTCAGCGATGCGCTAACATCGCTGGTTTTTTTTAATAAAAATAAATGTGGAATTAGCTGGGAGTGTGCAATCGTAG
>JBBPZF010000047.1:0-8945 GCA_038199105.1 Chitinophagales bacterium
AAATAAAATTTCTCTTATGAAAAAATTGGTTTTCATTTTATCCTTCATTTTCATTTTATTTTCACTTATACAATGCAATTCAAATGAACAAGAAGCTTCTACAAAAGCCGAACGTGATACTGCCTATAGTAAATTGAGTGATGAAGAAAAAAGGTTACCCAAAAATGCTTTGGCAGGCCTGGAAGTTGCTGATGGATTGCAGGCATCACTTTTTGCATCCGAACCTATGATGGGAAATCCTACAAATATAGATATTGATTCAAAGGGCCGTATTTGGGTTTGCGAGGCTTTCAACTATAGACCAAAGCTCAATCCTGGTAATCCACAACGTGAAGAAGGAGACCGCATTCTTATTTTAGAGGATACAAACGGTGATGGCGTAGCCGATACTGCAAAAGTATTTTACCAGGGCACTGATGTAAATGCGGCCCTTGGTATAGCAGTGCTTGGCAACAAAGTAATTGTTTCATGCAGCCCCAATGTATTTTTATTTACAGATACCAATGGGGATGATAAAGCAGATACAAAAGAAGTATTATTTACGCATGTTGGAGGCGAGCAACACGACCATGCTGTACATGCGTTTACTTTCGGGCCTGATGGAAAATTGTATTTCAATTTTGGGAATGCAGGGGAGCAATTAATGGATAAAAATGGAACAATTATCATTGATAAAGACAGTAATGAAGTAACCAATAAGGGAAAGCCATACCGCCAGGGAATGGTATTTCGGATGAATGAAGATGGATCAGATTTCGAAGTGCTTGCGCATAATTTCAGGAATAATTATGAAGCCGCAGTTGATGCTTATGGCACAATATGGCAAAGCGATAATGATGATGACGGGAACCAGGGCACACGAATAAATTATGTGATGGAGTTTGGAAATTATGGATATACTGATGAGATGACGGGAGCAGGCTGGCGGTCAAGGCGCACCAATATGGAGACTGAAATACCTAAAAGGCATTGGCACCAAAACGATCCTGGTTCAATACCCAATTTATTATTTACCGGTGCAGGATCTCCCGCAGGAATGTGCTTTTATGAAGGAACATTATTACCCGCAGTATTTCAAAATCAAATGATTCATTGCGAGGCCGGGAATAACATTGTAAGATCTTATACGGTTGAAAAAGATGGTGCAGGCTATAAGGCGCGTATTGAGCCTATGTTGGAGGGCACTAGGGACCAATGGTTCAGACCGGTGGATGTTTGCGCTGCGCCAGATGGTTCTATATTTATAGCCGACTGGTACGATCCGGGAGTAGGAGGCCATCAAATGGTTGATATGAACCGTGGACGGATTTTTAGAATTGCCCCATCAGTTAAAAGTTATAAAATAGCTGAATTAGATCTATCTTCTGCTGATGGAGCGGCAGAGGCTTTGAAAAGTCCAAACGGAGCAACACGTTACCTCGCCTGGAAAAAATTAAACAGTATGGGAGCGCAGGCTGAAATGGTTTTGCAAAAATTATGGCAATCCGATAACCAGGTGTACAGGGCAAGGGCTTTATGGCTTTTAGCCAGGATCCCTGGTAAAGAAGATACTTACATTCAAAAAGCACTGGAAGATAAAAATCCTGATATACGTATTACAGGATTACGTGCTGCAAGAGAGATAAAACCTGATATAATACCTTATGCAAAAAAACTTGTAAGAGATGCTGATCCACAGGTTAGAAGGGAAGTGGCCATTGCTTTGCATCATAATAAATCAAAGGAAGCTCCGGATTTATGGGCTGAGCTTGCCATGCAATACGATGGGAGCGACAGGTGGTATCTTGAAGCTTTGGGAATTGGAGCTGATAAACAATGGGATGTTTTTTTAAATACTTATAGAAATAAAGCAGGTGAAAAAATAAATGGTAAAAGCGGGCGTGATATTGTGTGGCGCTCACGCACCGGTAATGCATTGCCTTTACTTGCAAAAAATATAGAGGATAATACAGTTAGCGATTCAGAACGCCTGAAATATTTCAGGGCATTTGATTTTATTGATGCGCCTGAAAAAGAAGGAGTCTTACTTGGATTATTAAATTACACCGGGCCAAACCAACAGGCAATATTTTTTAATACATTAAATGAATTGAATCCATCAGCTTTGTCTAATTCTGCTAAAATGCGATCAGCTCTGAAAGTAACACTTGATTCAATAAAGGGCACGCAGGAGTTTGTAACGCTCTTAGGTAAATACAAACTTAAAAATTACAACAACGATCTTTTGCAAATTACTTTATCAATGCCGGATAGCAGTTTGGGCAGTGAAGCAGCCAATTTACTGGTAAATTCAGGCAGTTCATCACTGTTAAAAAATGCCATAAAAAGTAATGATGAAAATACAGCTAAAGCGGCATTAAAAGCATTAGGTAGCACAGGCAGCAATGAAGGGATTGAAATGGTAAAATCTATTATTAAAGATCCTTCGGTAAGTCTTCGATTGCGTGAAGATGCAGTAAAAATGCTGGCTGCAGGCTGGAATGAATCTGAAAAATTATTGCAAATGGTGAAAGATGGACAATTGCCTAAAGAACTTAAATCTACTGCCGCAATTGCTTTGTCTGCAACTTATAGAAAAGACATAAGACAAGAATCTTTAAAATATTTAGCCATAAATGAAAGTGCAGGTGGCAAGCCCTTACCAACCATAAATGAATTGACTAAACTGAATGGTAATGTAGCCTCGGGAGAAAAGGTGTTCTCTGTCAACTGTGCTACGTGTCATAAAATTGATAATGAAGGTGAAAATGTAGGTCCTGCACTTTCAAAAATTGGAAGCAAGCTTACTAAAGATGCTCTTTATATTGCGATTATACATCCTGATGAAGGGATTAGTTTTGGGTACGAGGGCTATGTTTTTAAAATGAAAGATGGAAATGTTGTGGCCGGCATTATCACCAGCGAAACGGAAGATGAAATTGAAATAGTAATGCAGGGAGGGCTTAAAAAGAAGTTTGAAAAATCAGCTATCGCTTCCAGAACGGAAATGAAAAATTCATTGATGCCACCAACTTTATATCAGACTTTGACTCAACAACAATTGGTTGATTTGGTGGAGTTTCTTCATAGCAAGCAATGACGAAAGAGTGAATCCAAACTTTTGGAAAGTTTGAAGCTTTCCAAAAGTTTTTTCCTCACAAAACTTCCCTTTACTACCTGATATTAGAGAGAATATTTACCATCATCAATCAACTTAGCCGCAACCAACCTCCTGGCATCTTTACTGTTAAAAGACTCTGATTTTGTAAAACGTTTTAACCCAAGCAGCATCATTTTTTGTTCATCGCCTTCGGCAAAAGCATTGATTGCTTCTTTCGCATATTTGGCGACTTTATCCACGGCATCATTCAGGTAGCATTTCATCATAGCAATTTGAACTTTTGCATTTTCTTCTCCTGCTTTATCTGATAATTTAATTACGCGTAATAATGTACTCTCTGAAACAAAAGTCTCAATTGCCATGTCAGCAATATTCATAACTATTTCCTGTTCATTTTGGAAACCTGCTTTTAATTTTTGCGAAGCGGCTCCTGCGACCATCAGTATGCATTTCTTTAAATTGCTGACTACTTTTAGTTCTTTTGCAAAAGCACCGGTTTCTTCATTTCCAAAATCCGGGATATTCATTAGTTCTTTTTGAACATTCATCGCAGGCCCCATCAAATCAAGCCTTCCCTTCATAGCCCTCTTGAGCATCATATCTACAGTAAGAAGGCGATTGATTTCGTTGGTGCCTTCATAAATTCTATTGATCCTGCTATCGCGGTATGCCTTACTAACAATATACTCATCGCTGTAACCATTACCACCGTGAATCTGTACACCTTCATCTACTACAAAATCAAGTACTTCACTGCCATGCACTTTCAGTATGGCACATTCAATTGCATACTCTTCTGCCGCTCCAAGCATCGCCTCACTAAACGTTTTACCCTCTTCCAATAACTCCGCTTCCTTTTCATCAATCCATTTAGCTGTGCGATATAAAGCGCTTTCATCGGCATATATCCTTATTGCCATCTCGGCTATTTTGTGCTTTATGGCGCCAAAATTTGAAATGGAAGTTTTGAATTGCTCACGGATATTGGCATATTCTATTGAATCACTTAGGCTTAGTTTTGCCCCGCCTATTGCGGCAGATCCGAGTTTAAGCCTTCCTATATTTAGAATATTAAAAGCGATAATATGGCCTTTGCCAATTTCGCCTAAAACATTTTCTACCGGCACTTTGCAATCCTGGAAATATAACTGAACGGTTGAAGAACCTTTGATGCCCATTTTATGTTCTTCCGGTCCGACGGTAAAGCCTTCAAATCCCCGCTCAATGATGAAAGCGGTAAACTTATCGCCATCTATTTTTGCAAACACGGTATATATATCAGCAAAACCGCCGTTCGTAATCCAGCACTTCTGGCCTGTGAGTAAATAATTTTTCCCATCTTCTGAAAGTACTGCTGTTGTTTTCGCCCCGAGCGCATCACTACCACTACCCGGCTCCGTTAGTCCATAAGAACCTTTCCATTCTCCCGAGGCAAGTTTGGGGATGTATTTTTTCTTTTGCTCTTCAGTGCCAAAATAAAGAATTGGTAATGTGCCAATGCCTGCATGTGCGCTCATTGCTACGCTAAATGAAAAACCGCCGCCAAGGCCTTCACTCACCAATGTAGAGGTAATAAAATCTTTACCCAATCCGCCTAAATCTTCGGGGACTGAAGCGCCTAAAAGTCCCTGTTCACCTGCCTTCTCCATCAGTGCAGGCATTAATCCGGGTTCCATTTTATCTATTCTTTCTATCACTGGAATTACCTCAGTTTTCAAGAACTGCAGGCACATATCACGGACCATTATTTGTTCCTCTGTATAATCTTCCGGCGTGAATGTTTCAAAAGCATTGCTTTCTTTAACGAGCCATTCGCCTCCTTTTAAAAGAGAGCTTGATGTAGTAGTGTTCATGATTTTAATTTTATAATTGATGAGCTTTGTTTGGCTGTAGTTTGCAAGCTTATTACCGGCGGTGCCGAAAGGTTATCATACACTTGTTGCAAAACCTCTTTTGCAATTTCTATCTGCCCGTTAGATACACCTGCCAATGCTTCGTTCAGCGTTTGATTGGCAATCTCCATTGACTTTTCCTGCAGGTTCATTGCTTCTTTAGTAAGATAAATAAGGTTAATACGCCTGTCATTTTTGGCGGCTACTCGTTTTACAAGTTTTAGTTTTTCCAGGTTGTCAACTAATCTTGTGATGCTTGGCTTATCCCTGAAAGTAGCCTCGCATAGTTGCTGCTGGCTCTGCCCTTCTTCTTTCCACAGGTGATATAAAACACTCCATTGCTCTATGGTAATATCTATAGACGCCTGCTTAAAATTTTTCTGCAACCGGCGGGCAATGGCGGTAGAAGCTTTTCCCGTGATAAAGCTGTAGAGTTCTCCTTTCTTAAATTGGTTGTTTGGCATATAGTTGTTTATGCAACTATGCAAAGTTAGTAATTCATTTGATTTCTAAAAATTTATTTTTGCCGTGCAAATTTTTTATTTGCAATCAATTATTTGCATGGCTTTTTATTTGATTTCTTTCTTTATACTTTTTCTGTACACAGTAATTATCATCTATTACAGGCAAAGCTGGTGTGTAACAAAAAATTATGAGACTGAAGAAATGGAACGGGCTGAAGACATTTTTATAAGCATCATCATTGCTGCGCGAAATGAGGAAAAGGCGATAGCCAGTTGCCTGTCTTCCATACAAAACCAAACCTACGCTGCTGACGCATTCGAAATAATATTAGTGGATGACCATTCCGCAGATGCTACTGTTGCTATTGCGCAATCACTTAAAATAGAAAACTTAAAAATTATAAAACTAAAAGATTTAACTGGAGAAAGCAAAATAAATTCTTATAAAAAGAAGGCGATTGAAAGCGCCATTGATATTGCAAAAGGTGACTTAATAATAACGACCGACGCAGACTGTATAGTTCCGCCGCAATGGCTTGAAACTTATGCAACATTTTATATGCAAAAAAAGCCGGTGTTTATTGCAGCTCCTGTTGTGTATGCTTATTATTTCTCTGCCGATTCTTTCTTTACAAAATTGCTGAAGATTTTTCAGGCACTGGATTTTATGACTTTGCAGGGCATTACGGGAGCGTCAGTTTCCAAAGGCTTTCATAATATGTGCAATGGCGCTAACCTTGCTTATACGAAAAAAGCTTTTGAAGAAGTAAATGGATTTGAAGGCATTGACGCTATTGCCAGTGGTGATGACATGTTGCTTATGGATAAAATTCAAAAAATTTATCCAAAAAGAATTCAATTCTTAAAATCGGTCCACGCAATCGTAGAAACGCAGCCTGCTGCAAGTTTGAAAGAATTTATGAGCCAGCGCATACGCTGGGCTAGTAAAGCAGATAAGTACACCGACCGCAAAATTACCTTCGTGCTGTTGCTGGTTTATATACTTAATGCCTGGATTTTTATCACTGCAATAGCTTCTTTTTTCTCACATAGTTCCTTCTATGTTTTATTATTGGTGTTAATAGTAAAAACATCAGCCGAATTATTTTTTCTTTACCCGGTAGCAAAATTTTTCAACAGGCAAAAATTGCTTTGGTGGTTTGTTCCGGCGCAGCCATTTCACATTATTTATACTATCGTTGCAGGGTGGTTGGGTAAATTTGGATCTTACACGTGGAAGGGACGGGTGGTAAAATAAAACACGATAGATTAAAAATTAAGCAGCAAAGATTAATGGATGAATCTTTTTCTTTTACACAAAATGCCTGGCGGCGCTTAAAAAAAAATAAAGGCGCTATGGCAGGGTTATGTATTATTTGTTTGTCTGTGCTTGTTGCAATTTTCGCTTACTTTATTTCAACCGATTCTACTCCAAACGCGGACAGGCAGGCGGTGGAAATACAGGCAAGAAAGCCAGGTTTTACGCAACAATTTCTTGCAATAAAAAAGGACAGGAAAATTGAACTTACGGGTTTTTTTAAACAGCTTTTGTTTGGCAAAGAAGATAAATATTTATATGTGCCGATAAACAGTTATGCCGTAAAAGATGATTCCGTCGTCATTGAAAAATATATTGACGAGGGCGTTGCCGAAAGGCAATCTTTTTCAAAAAGCTCAATTCCTGCACAAAACTTCATTGTTTCCAAAACCTTTTGGTTGGGCACAGATAAATTTGGCCGCGATATTTTAAGCCGCTTAATAGTTGGCATCCGTGTAAGCCTTGCCGTAGGATTGATAACCGTACTTATATCCCTTTCCATCGGAATAATCCTGGGAGCCGCGGCGGGTTATTATGGAGGTAAGGCCGATAATATTATTATGTGGCTTGTAAATGTAGTTTGGAGCATGCCCACTTTGCTCCTTGTATTCGGAATTACACTCGCTCTTGGTAAAGGTTTCTGGCAAATATTTATAGCTGTAGGCCTCACTATGTGGGTAAATGTTGCAAGAATAATACGCGGCCAGGTATTGGCTTTAAAGGAAATGGAATATATACAGGCCGCCAAAGCTTTGGGCTTAAAGAATATAGGGATCATCACCAGGCATATATTGCCAAATGTTTTGGGCCCCGTAATTGTGATTGCTGCTTCAAATTTTGCAAGTGCGATAATAATAGAGGCGGGGCTTAGTTTTTTGGGAGTGGGTGTGCAGCCTCCCATGCCAAGCTGGGGGCTTATGATCAAAGAAAATTATAATTTCATCATAACACATAATCCCGCTTTGGCTTTAGCTCCGGGTGTAGCGATTATGATATTGGTATTAGCATTCAACCTTTTGGGAAACGGTTTAAGAGATGCGTTGGATGTGCGGGCTTAAACTCTTGTTTAGCTCTCAGCTTTAGTAACCTGTACACTGCGGTTAAAGCTTTCCACAAGGGAGATCAATGTTTCGGTACGCTCTATACCTTTTATTTTTTGCAGCTCATCATGAAGCACAAAACGAAGCTGATCAATATCTTTGCAAACGATTTCAGCATACATGCTATAGTTTCCCGTTGTGTAATTAAGGCGAACTATTTCGGGAATTTTTTCCAGTTCTTTTGCCACCGCATCGTACATTGAGCTTTTTTCCAAAAAGATTCCTATAAAAGCGGTAATATCATAACCTAACTTTTTGATATTTACGCTCAGCCTTTTGCCTCTTACTATCCCGAATTCCTCTAATTTTTTTATGCGTACGTGAATGGTACCGCCGCTTACAAAAAGTTTTTTACCCAATTCCGCATAGGGCGTTTCAGCATTTTCAAGCATTTCCTGAATTATTTGTAAATCCAGTTTATCAACATTTAATTTAGAAGCCATAATACTTTTTTGAAATAGAAATGTTTTATAAATATAACTGTTTTATTGAACAGTTTCTATATTTACAATATTTTTATTAAAAAACTTTGTTTGTAAGTTGCCGGTTATTAGATTTGCATCATATTAGTTCTTAAAAATGTGGGGTGATGAAATTTTTGGCAGACATGCCCTCTTGTCTCGGGGGTGAGGATCACAGGATAAACATAGTGTAGAGCCGTTGTTGCAGCGATGTAACAATGACCAGGGTCGACCACTGAAACTTTGTGCTATCGCTAACTGCCTCGTGGAGGTTCGATCCCTCCCCCTACAGCTTAAAGTGTCCCGTAATTAACTTATTATTAGTTGGTTACGGGATTTTTTGTTTATACTGTCTTCAGTAAAAAGTTCCACGTAAGCATTTCTTTTGGATAAATTAATGAAATACTTTTGAAACTTTCAATATGCAGTGAAATGTTGAGATACATATTTAGCAACACACCTTTACCCAACACAAGCTTTGTTACTATTTTCCTTTTTGTCCACCTAATTGATCAAAACGATAATTATTATGAAGATCGTAGCACTTTTTTTGATTTAAAAGATAAGCCGCTTGATCTATATCAAAATTTTTTTCCTTAAATTATTTCTT
>JBBPZF010000048.1:0-3999 GCA_038199105.1 Chitinophagales bacterium
ATTGATTCAATAATAATGGACAACGGAACGCAAAGCAGGGAACGAAACATTGGTGGCACTATAAGAAAAACTTTTTCCGCCAGCCGCAGACGTCTTTCTTATACAAGAGATGGAAATGCCTGGTTTGTAAGCCTGAAAAATATGCAGCCAGTAGATAATGACCGGGTCGCTACAAACAGCCTTCGCATGGGAGAGCCTGCTGCAGCGCCTCCCCCTTTAAATAAAATAAGCAACGAAAAAACCTTGACTGTTTATTATCACGGCAAGCCAAAAATTGCCAAACATGCACCATGGGATGGAGGACTGATCTGGACAAAGGACAAAGCGGGCAATCCATGGATAACTATTGCCTGCCAGGGCCTTGGTGCAAGCGTTTGGTATCCGTGCAAAGACATACAAAGCGACGAGCCTGATAGCGCTGAAATATATATCACTGCTCCTTCTGACCTTGTTGCGGTAAGCAATGGAAGAATGAGAAATAAGATAAATAATAATGATGGGACTACTACCACTTCATGGGCGGTTGTAAACCCGATCAACAATTATGATCTTATTCCGTATATCGGTAAGTATGTACATTTCGGGCAAATATTTAAAGGAGAAAAGGGAGACCTGACGATGGACTATTGGGTGATAGATTCAAATCTCGTAAAGGCAAAAAAACAATTTCAAGATGCGCCGCGCATGATGAAGGCGTTTGAATATTGGTTTGGCCCCTACCCTTTTTATGAAGATGGATATAAACTTATAGATGCACCACACCTCGGTATGGAGCACCAAAGCGCTATCGCTTACGGTAACGGCTACATGAACGGCTATCATGGCATGGACCTCTCGGGCAGTGGCTGGGGAATGAAATGGGATTTTATTATTGTACACGAAAGCGGGCACGAATGGTTTGGCAATAATATCACTTCAAAAGACATTGCTGATATGTGGATACATGAAGGATTTACTAACTATAGTGAAACACTCTTTACTGAATATTATTATGGCAAAAAAGCCGCAGATGAATATGTGATTGGTATAAGAAAAAACATTGAAAATAAAGAGCCGATTATTTCTGCTTATGGTGTAAACAGTGAAGGCCCGATTGATATGTATTACAAAGCAAGTAACATGATACATAACATTCGCCAGGTAATAAATAATGATTCAACTTTCAGGAATATATTGAGAGGTTTAAATAAAACATTCTATCAGCAAACGGTTACGAGCAAACAGATCGAGGATTATATAAGCGAGCAATCACATCATGATTTTTCAAAAGTATTTGACCAATATTTGAGAACTATAAAAGTTCCTACGCTTGAATACAGTATTAATAATGGTGAGCTTAAATATCGTTGGACTAATGTTGTTCCGGGGTTTGCCATGCCGGTGAAAATTTTAAATGAGAAAGGGAAATATAATTTCATTTATCCCAAAGAAGACTATCAGCAAATGAAAACCAGCATGAAGGAATTAAAGCTGGATGAAAATTTTTATGTATTTACTAAAGAGATTAGGGGAGATTAGCTGCTGAATATTCTAACGGTAAAATTTTATCAAGATTAATATTTTTCGAAGCATCCATAATTTCTATCCCAACAATCTTATCGCCTGCTCCAATATTCAACACAATTTCTTCCGAAACTCTTTTGTTTATGAGCTTATAGCATACTTTTGCGATACCAAACTTTTACCTATATGAAACACAAGATTACTGCGACATTCATTATGTTTTTTCTTTTTTTAATTTGTAATGCCCAGGAATTATCCAATCAAAAAAATAATGCACTTTCACTTGAGCTTGGCAAATCGGGACTTATTTACAATCTTAATTTTGATCATAAATTTCAAGACAGAAGTTATGGGTTAAGATATGGACTCGGTTCAAACCTTTCAAAGAATTTGCATGCATTTATGACAGGCGGTGGTGGATATTACTTAGTTGGACACGCAACAAATTTCTTTGAATTAGGCATTGATCTAAATTATCTTTCGATCGAGGAAATAAGTGATGACCAAAAAGGAATTTCTTTACTTTATCCAAATTATCCAATTAAAACGTTTTACGCAAGTGCCAATGTTGGTTATATAAGATATGGAAGGAAAACTTTATTTAGAATTGGTGCAGCGCCAGGAATTATAAAACATGATTTTTTGCCAGGCGCTTATGTAAGTTTTGGTTTGACATTTTAATAAATCACAAGACTACTAATTAACCAGGCATCGTATAACTTCTATGTAATGCCAATTAATTTATTTTATTCCCTAAGGTTTCTCTTTCAATTGCCCTAAGTAAAGTATGCGGCTCTATCCGTACGTGAAATTTTTAAAACTACTAAATACTACCAAGAAAATATTAACCACTAATTTAGCCACTCAATTTTATCTATGTCGCAGATACGAAGGCAAAGTATCATATCAACTGTTTTTGTTTATTCCGGTTTTTTTCTTGGCTTTATAAATACTTATTTATTTACGAGGCAGGGTTCGCCATTCACCACTTCGCAATATGGATTGACAGGAATTTTTATTGCAGTCGGTAACCTGATGTTTGCATTTGCCAATCTCGGCATGGTGTCCACAGTTTATAAATTCTATCCTTATTATAATGACAATCTCCCGAAGAAAAAAAACGACCTGATGACATGGGCATTGGTGGTGAGCCTCGTTGGCTTTTGTTTTGTGGTTCTTGCCGGAATAATTTTTAAAGACCTGGTGATAAGAAAATTCGGCGAAAACTCTCCCGAATTTGTGCGGTATTATTTCTGGGTTTTCCCCTTTGGCTTTTCACTTCTGTTGTTTTCCATCATGGAAGTATTCGCATGGAACATCCGAAAATCGATATTCACTACATTCTTGAGAGAAGTACTTTTTCGTGGACTTACAACTATTCTCATATTTATTTTGAGTTTCAAATTGATCAAAAGTTTTGATGCGTTTATTAAATTGTATGCTTTCACTTATGGTATCGTTGCGCTGGTTCTTCTTATTTATCTACTATGGAAAAAAGAGTTACACGTCGTTTTTACTATCAGCAGGGTCACAAAAAAGTTTTATAAAAAGATAGTTTCGTTAGCTACGCTTATATACTTCGGCGGCACTGTCCTTATGATAGCACAGTTTATTGACACGCTTGTTATCATGTCGATATTGGGCACAGGGCCTGCGGGTATTTTTGCATTGGGAAGTGTAGTAGCTGGTTTAGTGCAGGCTCCGCAAAGAGGCGCCGTTGCTGCATCTATACCCATACTTTCCAAAGCATGGAAGGACAAAGATTATGACAAAATCAATCTTATTTACCAGCGATCGGGCATTAACCTGCTCATCGCATCGCTTGGAATATTTATAGTAGTCTGGTTAAATTATAAAGATGCGGTAATCACTTTCAACCTTAAGCCTGCCTACCTCCAATCGCAATGGATATTTTTCTTTTTGGGAATGGCGCGTGTGATAGATCTTGGCACAGGCGTAAATGCACAAATTATCGGCACTTCTGTTTTCTGGAGATTTGAGCTACTAAGCGGTATCATTTTATTTTTGCTGATAACACCTTTAAGTTACATTTTAGTAAAGCAATTTGGCATAGTTGGAGCAGGCTATTCGAACGTAATTTCTTTTACCGTTTACAATATTATCCGCATTATTTTTTTACAAAGAAAATTTAAGATGCATCCATTCAGCAATAAGACTTTGTATGCTGTTGCCATTGCGATTATATGTGGCGTAATATGTTATTATACTTTTAAAAATTTTCATGGCTTCTTTGGAATGCTGCTCAAAGGCAGTGTGTTTATTTCATTGTACGCAGGAGCCGTTATTTATTTTGATCTTTCTCCCGATGTATTGCCTGTGCTTGGAAGTATAAGAAAAAGAACAGGACGAAAAAGAAAGATGTAAGATGATCTGTAATTTATCGTAAAAGATTTTAAAGGATGGATATTAAAGTAATCGGGCTAATTAATATTTTGATGTGCTATGAGTAATAGCGAGCTAATCTGTACATAAAGA
>JBBPZF010000049.1:0-2139 GCA_038199105.1 Chitinophagales bacterium
AAATTATAGCCTGGCATATAACAGGATCGTTGGCAATACTCACCGATGCTTTGGAAAGTATTGTAAACATTGTTGCAGGACTTGTAGGGCTCTACAGCCTTTTTCTTTCTGCGAAACCCCGCGATGCCGCTCATCCTTACGGCCATGGCAAAGTTGAGTTTTTATCTGCTGCTGTGGAAGGCACACTAATCACCATAGCCGGCATTTTTATTATTTATGAAGCGGTTCAAAACTTTAGCCGGCCGTCAAAAATTACGAAGCTGAATGTTGGAATGATTCTGCTTGGGATTACTGCAATAATAAATTTTGGGACGGGAGTGGTATGCGTAAGGAAAGGGACAAAAAATAATTCTTTGCAGTTAATCGCGGGAGGAAGACATTTAAAAAGTGATACGTATACTACCATAGGGATTTTTGCCGGTTTGCTATTGCTGTATTTTACTAAACTTACCTGGATCGATAGCGCTGTTGCTGCGCTTTTTGCATTGATAATTATTTATACCGGTTATAAAATAGTGCGCACATCCATTGCCGGTATAATGGATGAAGCTGACATACAATTACTGAATAATCTTGTAACTGTTCTCAATAACAATCGTCATGAAAACTGGATAGATATCCACAACCTGCGCATAATAAAATATGGAAGTACGCTTCATTGTGATTGCCATCTTACGGTGCCATGGTATCTTAATGTGAACGAGGCGCATCATGAAATTGAGGCCCTTGCCCGCTTAATAAGAGACAAATTTGGAGAGGCAGTGGAATTGTTTGTCCACTCAGATGGCTGCCAGGAGTTTTCCTGTCAGATTTGTTCCAAACGAAACTGCATGGTTCGCAAGCATGAGTTTGAGAAAAAAGTTGAATGGACGATTAAGAATATTTCGCAAGACACAAAGCATAAAATTTTTAGTTAGGTGATTAATCTTGCTGCGAGTTGATAAATGACAGTAGCTTAAAACAAAAATCCCTTCAAATTGAAGGGACTGTCCAAACACAAAAACTACTAATCCGCAATGTTTTCCTGGTTAGTTTTATTCTGATAAAAGTGATTTTGTTATCAAATCATCTGCTGCGGAAAATTTTATAAAGTATATGCCCTTGCTTAACTTCGGAATATTTTTAGTAAACGAATTGTTCCCTGCCTGTAATTCAAGTGAAGTATTAAAATAAGCCCTGCCGCTTGCATCTGTTATAGCTGCTCTTACATTTTGTGCATGATCACTGTTAAGGGATACCTTCAAACTTTTTGAGTCAAGGGATAAGTTTGCATAGCTGATCGTGAAGCTGTGCGCAACTTTCACTGATACGGTTACTGTTTTGCTATAGTTCATTTTTCCATCCAGGTCAACTATTGAAAGCCTATAGAAATTCGTTCCTGTTAAAGGCATTTTATCATTGAAAGAGTATGAATTTTCTGATGATGTAGTTCCTTTTGCATTCACATTACCAATCTTTTTAAAAGTCTGCCCATCCCTGCTTCTTTGTACTTCATAATAATTACTTTTTATTTCCGAAGATGTTTTCCACAAAAGTTCGTTGGATTCCTTATTATTTTTAGCTGAAAAATCAGTAAGTGTTACGGGCAGTACGCCGGCCGTAATCAACGGACTTCTCGCCATCCATTGATAAATATTTTGATTAACTCCATCAATTAAAAAATTGTTTGGAACATGCCCGTTACCACCATAAAATTGTTCCCAGCAGCAATGGCCACCATTACTATAGTTTGTAGAAATGTAAATGCCATGCGTAGGTCGTACATAGTCCATTTGTGTAGTGCGTGTAAGAATATCCCTGCCATCGTTTATTTGTTCGAAGCCTAATAATTTTCCACCGGAGTTGGAGAAGTTGTCAAACAACTGTGGGTAGGGTTGATTATCGTCAGGCTTTACTCCTTCTACTTCTACGACGGTTGCCACCTGGCTTGCATACGTATAAGGGCCGCCGAGGGGGTCACCGGTTACAAATGTAGTTGCAGCCCAGCCGCCCATTGATAAACCTGTTAAATGCAATTTGGTATCATCAATTCTGTAAAGAGATTTTAGGGCCTTTATTTTAGGATTAACGTTTGCTTCCACCGGCCACGCGGAGGAAGGCTGCAGGCTGATCACAATAAATTTTACACTGTCCGTTCCT
>JBBPZF010000050.1:0-3691 GCA_038199105.1 Chitinophagales bacterium
AGAATATTTATCAATAAAAAAGTGGTAAAAATCAGCGGCCAATTAGCTTATTAAATTCACTTTTACCTTTGGCGGTAAAGTAGGGATATAAAACATTCCACAAAAAACTTTTAAAAAACCTTTCCTGCGTTGGCTTACTTCGAAGTATTTGCTGGGGAATGCGGTAGTTAATACTTAGCAGTAAAGAATTGGCCACTAAATCATACGCCCCGGAATATTCCTCAGGCTTAATATTACCACATTCAACATTTGCCGCAATTCTTTTATTAAGCTGCAATAGCATGGTGTTGCTTATTCGCTGCCAGGCCTTTTTAATTTTTGGATAGGTGCGTTCTATTTCCCAAAAATTGTTTAGGTAAAACCCGTTCTCTTTTTGGAACTGATACATTTCCGAAAAATATTTATCGAAGCCATTGAGCCCCTCGTAAATCTTGTCGCCTGAATGCAGTTCAGATAATTCTTTTAGCAGTTCACTATAAACTTCCTCAACAATTACTTCTTTATTTTTAAAATGGTAAGCCAGGTTACCAATACTGATCCCAGAATTGTCTGCGATTTGCTGCAGGCGTACGTTTGCTATGCCCTGTTCAAAAAAAAGCTTCTCAGAAATTTTTAATATGCGCTGCTTGGTAGTTAACATCTAATATTCATAATTTGTACCGACGCTAATATAGAAAACAATCTCGTAAAAAATAATATGCGATTCTTAATTTAGAAAATATTTTCTAAATTTTATCCGGCAAATATTTTTAATTCTGACAGGTCGGGAAATTACTTTATTATTAATTGCACAGAAAAAAAATTAAACGGAACAAGGCGTATCGAGACCTCGCGGGTTTTGCTAATTGACCGATTTAGACTTGATAGAATCAGCTATATAAATGTATTATGCAATAAAAAATTATGATAAAGCCTGGTCGAGATCATTTAAAATATCTTCTACATTTTCTATCCCTACACTCATTCGAATGAGGCCATCGGTTATACCATATTTCTCACGTTTTTCTTTTGGTACTCCATAGTGCGTCATTGAAGCCGGATGGCTCAAAAGTGTATCGCATGTACCGAGCGAAACTGCCCTGACACACATTTGTAGCTTATTTATAAAGCTAATACCAGCCTGTAATCCACCTTTCATATCAAAACTTAACATCGCTCCCGGATGTTTCATTTGCTTTTGCCCGGTTGCGTAGTCAGGATGGGAAGCGAGCCCTAAATAATTTACTTTGCCTACTGCTGAATGTTTATTCAAAAAATCGGCTACAATCACCGCATTAGCGCAATGCCTTTCCATTCTTACCTCCAGCGTTTTCATTCCCTGTGATAACAGAAATGCATCGAACGAGTTACTATTACCACCAAGTAATCTATGAACTTTCGTCATTCTTGTCTCCATGTTCTCAATATCTTTTCCCACCAAAGCACCGCCAATTGCCGTGCCATGCCCATTTAGAAATTTTGTTGTTGAATGAAAAACATAATCCACCTCATATTTAAATGGCTGTTGCAAATAAGGCGTTGCAAAAGTATTATCAACTGCAACAATTAGATTATGCTGTTTCCCAAGCTTGCTGAGCTCGTCAATATCCACGCATTGTATGGTAGGATTGGCTGGCGTTTCCAGGTAAAGCATTTTTATTTCATTGTTACTCTTAATTGCTTCTTCAGCCTTATTTAAATCTCTCAGGTCAATAATTATCACTTCAATACCTAAGCCTGGCAACACTTTTTCCATCAACTCCTGTGTGCCGCCATACAAAGAAAAATGGGATAAAATTTTATCACCGCTTTTTAAATTACCAAGCATCAACGAAGTAAGTGCTGCCATGCCACTTGCATGCAGCAATGTTTTCAATTTAAGCGGTTCATTATTTTTTGTAATACTGAAACTTTCCAAAGCCGAAATTGTGTCTTCCACTTCAGTAATAGTTGGGTTACCCCAGCGACCATAAATATATCCTTTCTCATCTCCATTAAACCTGCGCATTCCCTGCTCTGCGCTGTCGAACACATAAGTGCTGCTTGCGTAAATAGGAATCAGGTGAGATTGGTTCTCGTCAGTATTGCTGCCGGAATGAATTGCTGTAGAGCTGAAGCCAGTTAGCCTTTTTGTATTGGACATGTAAAAAAAATATCTTTAAAAAAAATAACTCAGTTTGTAAGTTTGAACAAAAATAGCAAAACATGAAGCAACTACTTCAGCAATATTCTGCATACAACCTTTGGGCCAACAAAATAATAACCGGCGAAATAGTCCATTTGCCTTCATCAATTTTATACAACGAAATGAACAGCAGTTTTGGAAATATTTATAAAACCGTTTTTCACTTAATGGATGTAGAGAGCATCTGGTGGCAGCGATTGAATCTGAATGAAAACGTTCAATGGCCTGGAGTTAACTATCATGAAACTGTGGAAACTTTAGCAAAGGATTTGCTTAACTTATCAAAGCGATGGATGGAATGGGTAAAAGATGCCACCGAGATAAATCTTACGGATGTATTCGGATATCAAAATTCAAGGCAAGAATTTTTTAAGCAACCGGTGTCTGAAATGTTATTGCATTTATTCAATCACCAGACTTTTCACCGCGGACAAATAATTACTATGATGCGTCAAAATGAAGTAGAAAAAATTCCTGCTACGGACTTTATCGTCTATAGCAGGAAATCATTATCATAAAAGAAAAAGAATGCGCGGGTGATGGAAAAAATTATGCTTCCGGTAATACTTCATCCAGCTTATTGTCTTTTATAAACTTATCTTTTGCTTCGGTAAACTCAGTTTGCAAAGTAGTCGCAATTGTCAATGCCTCATCAGCCTTTGAATGAATTTCAGGAAGTTGCTTTTCCAGGAGTCTGTTGCCAAGGTTGATGTTCTCGGCTTCAATTTGAGCCACCTTTTTCAGTAAAGAAGTTTGGGTATTTACTACGTCATCTACTTCACGAAGTAATTTTTCCATTAGGTGAAGTTTTTCTGTTTTGTCCATGATTGATTTTTTTGATTAATAAAATCTACGTTTCAAAAACTGTTCCGTGATTATTTGATAAGCGCCAGAATGCAAAGAATACCAAAATTTTAAATTAATAACCTGGAGACAACGGAAGCAGACATAGGTAACTGAAAGTTTGAACCACAAACATTCCAAGAGACGAAGCTGCGGGGAGCCTTAGTTTCTTTGCGCCTTAGTGCCTTCGCGATTATTTTTTTACCACTAAGACCCGAAGAGCACGAAGAAGAAGGAAGGTTTCCCTTTGTGTACTTTGCGTCTTTGTGGTTCCCCTCTACCCAAAAAAAATGTCTTCAACATAAATCGTGAGATGCCGCCCTTGCAGTGCCACAACGCAAAAGCCCGTTATATAAAAAACAAATAACTCAAACAGCTTTTAAAACTAATCAAAATAGGGAAGCCTCCAGGAAGCACTGGCATAATCAGCAAGCTTTGTCTGCCTGTTATCTAAAGTGTTCGGTGTCCAAACCGCGGCCACAATTTGTTTGCTCAATTGGTACTGACTTGTATGATATATCAATTTCTTAAATTCAAACGCCTTACTTCCACATTCTCTATTTTTATCTTCCTCCAAAAGAGTATAATTGCCCAACCTGTAAACCAAAGATTCCTGAATTGACAATGGAAAGCTCAATGTCCATTCATCTCCTGCGTTTTCCGGCAATATGTGTTCAATGCTTG
>JBBPZF010000051.1:0-3444 GCA_038199105.1 Chitinophagales bacterium
AAACTTTTTCCTGAGTGGCGGTATTGGCCAGGATGATGTGGAAGAGCTAAAAAAATTCTCGCATCCGTATTTTTATGGAGTAGATATCAATAGCCGCTTTGAAACAGAACCCGGCATAAAAGATATGGAAATGATAAAGCAATTTGTAAAAGAGTTACGGTAAAAAATTAAAAAATTATACGATGTGGCAGGTAAATGAAAATGGATATTATGGGCAGTTTGGAGGGGCATACATTCCTGAAATGCTTCATAATAACGTTCGCAATTTGAAAGAAAATTATTTAAAAATAATCGGTGAAGAAAATTTTCAAAAAGAATTTCATGCCCTGCTTAAAGATTATGTTGGCAGACCAACACCTTTATACTTAGCGGAAAGATTAAGTGAAAAATATAAAGCTCAAATTTATTTAAAACGGGAAGACCTTTGCCATACTGGTGCGCATAAAGTGAACAATACAGTTGGGCAAATTTTGCTTGCGCAAAGACTTGGCAAGAAAAGAATAATTGCTGAAACTGGTGCAGGTCAGCATGGTGTTGCAACAGCGACTGTATGTGCACTAAAAGGACTGGAGTGTATAGTGTATATGGGCGAAAAAGATATTGAAAGGCAAGCGCCGAATGTTGCAAGAATGAAAATGTTGGGCGCAACAGTAATCCCCGCCATCAGTGGTAGTAAAACTTTGAAAGACGCTACCAACGAGGCTATCCGTGATTGGATAAATAATCCGTTAGATACTTATTATCTCATAGGCAGCGTTGTTGGCCCGCATCCTTATCCGGACATGGTCGCCCGTTTTCAAAGTGTAATCAGCAGTGAGATGCGTACACAGTTAGAAGAGAAAACAGGAAATGAATTGCCAGGCTATGTGCTTGCCTGTGTAGGCGGTGGCAGTAATGCTGCAGGTGCCTTCTATCATTTCCTGGATGATGCGTCTGTAAAATTAATTGCCGTGGAAGCCGCGGGTAAAGGCATCAACAGTGGCATGAGTGCAGCGACGACACAATTGGGAACACAGGGAATTTTGCATGGAAGTAAAAGCCTTGTAATGCAAACAGAAGATGGCCAGGTGGTAGAACCACACAGCATTTCAGCCGGCCTTGACTACCCGGGCATAGGGCCGATGCATGCCAATTTATATATCAGTAAAAGAGCCGAATTTATGAGCGCAACAGATGAGGAAGCGCTTGAGTCTTCCTTTGAGCTGGCAAGGCTTGAAGGCATTATCCCTGCCCTGGAATCGGCTCACGCTTTATTCGCTTTAAATAAAATAAAATTTAAGAACAATGAAGTTGTTGTTGTAAATCTCAGCGGAAGAGGCGATAAGGATATGGATACATACATGAAACACTTATAACTTTTGGAAAGTTCTAAACTTACCAAAAGTTAGTAGAAAATAATTTTAACCCACATACATGAACAGGATCAGTAAATTATTTGAGCGCAAGAAAAAAAATATTCTCAGTATTTATTTTACTGCAGGTTTTCCTCTTTTGGAGGATACCCCAAAAATTCTTTTTGCCTTACAAAAATATGGAGCAGACCTGATCGAGATTGGTATGCCTTATAGCGACCCACTGGCTGATGGACCCGTGATCCAGCAAAGTAGTATGGCTGCATTGAAAAATGGCATCAGCATCAAAAAAATATTTGAACAATTAAATACTCTCAACCAGGACTCTTCATTCAGATCTGCTGAAACTCCATTGATCCTGATGGGCTACCTGAACCCTGTGCTGCAATATGGTTTTGAAAAATTTTGTAAAGAGGCAAAGGCTGTGGGTATTGATGGAATTATTTTACCCGATCTTCCTATATATGAATATCAACAGGAGTATAAAAATACTTTTGAAAAAAATAACCTGGATTTCATCTTCTTAGTTACACCGGAAACCAGCGAAGAACGCATAAGAAAAATTGATGAAATTAGTACCGGCTTTATCTACGCCGTTTCGTCTTCATCCATCACCGGCACAGATAAGGATATGAATCAACAGGAAAGTTATTTTCAAAAGCTAAAAGATCTTGGCCTCAAAAATGAAATACTTATTGGCTTTGGAATAAAAGATAATAAAACATTTACTACCGCCTGTAAACACGCTGCCGGTGCTATTATTGGCACCGCATACATAAAGGCGATTCAACACACAACTGATATTGGATCTGATACCCAAAAATTTCTTAACGCAATTTTAAAGACTGAAGACATTAATTGATCTTCTATCCCCTGAAAAAAATTTAAATTTGCAATCAATTTTTTTATGATGAAAAAAATATTTATTCTTTTTCTTTTTCTCCCCATTCTTGGTTTTTCACAAACAAATAAAAAATCTGAAAAGCAACCCGATACCAGCTTTGTTATTACCGGCGATGTTACAGGTTTTGCAAACGGCACGCCGGTATCATTTGCCAATCAGCAAACGAACCAGTTGGAGAAGCAGGCAACTATTGAGAATGGTAAATTTATCATCAAGGGTAAAATGGATGAGCCTGGTTTTAAAGTATTGCTCTTTGGTGACCAACCTCCCTTTGTGCCCGTGTTCTTATTTTTAGATAATAGTATTGTTACGATTACAGGAACCAAAGATGCAATTGACAAAATGATGGTAAACGGTTCGCCGTCAAATACCTTATTCACGGAGTATTCCAGCGCTTTAAAAAAGTACGATGAAATGATAGCAGCAGGACAAAGCCTGGATTCTGGTGATATAAAAACTGTTGAAAAAATCAGTGCAGAGCTCGTACATGAAAATCCTTATTCTTATGTGTCTGCCCTGGCCATCATCCGCATGTACCAGCTAACACAAAATGGAACCGAAGCTGATGCATTATTCAAATTATTACCATCGAAAATTCAGGCCGGCGAGCTTGGGCGGTTTGCAAACCAGCAAATACAGGAATCAAAAATTAACCCGGTAGGCTCGGTTATTAAAGACTTTTCACAAAATGACACCACCGGTAAACCAGTAAGTATTTCTTCTTTCAGGGGGCAATATGTTTTACTTGACTTTTGGGCAAGCTGGTGCAGGCCATGCCGTATGGAAAACCCAAACGTTGTTGCGGCTTATAATAAATTCCATGATAAAAATTTTACCATACTTAGCATCTCTCTTGACCAGGCCAAACCAGCATGGCTAAACGCAATTCAAATGGATGGGCTTACTTGGAGCCATGTGAGTGATCTTAAGGGATGGAATAATGAAGTGGCCGCTCTCTTCCAGGTTCGCAGCATTCCTCAAAATCTTTTAATTGATCCGGAGGGAAAGATCATTGCAAAAAATCTTCGTGGTGAGGTGTTGGAAAGCAAGCTTGATGAGTTGTTGAAATAGCACGTTTAAGTTGACCCAATCTTTTTGCAGCTTCCTCTATGTGCATTTTAATTAAATTTGCTTTATGAATGTAGATGAAATCATAACTGTTGATAACGACATTTTAGGCGGACAACC
>JBBPZF010000052.1:0-3462 GCA_038199105.1 Chitinophagales bacterium
AAAATCTCTTGAAACCTGGCCAAGCCGTGGCTTGGCAGCTTCCCTCACAGATGCTACATTTTTTACAAGTATGGGTACCCCGTTTATATTGGTGATGATAATATTTTCAATATCGGTAGTGTCATTTAAAAGCCCGATACCACGCACCACAAATGCCTGCCCGTTTCGTTCAATTACATCGCCACCTACATTAAGATTGCTTTTAGTAACCGCAGAATATACATCAAGCGAACTTAAATTATATTGATTGAGCAGGTTGGGGTTTACACTTATCTCGAAAGTTTTTTCTTCGCCGCCAAAGCTGTTTACGTCTGCTACGCCTGGAACACTTTTATATTGCCGGTCAAGCACCCAATCCTGTATGGTGGTAAGCTCCCGTATAGAATAATTTTTACCCGTAAGCGTGTAACGGAACACCTCGCCCGTGGGGCCATAGGGAGGCTCTACTTCAGGCACAATATTCTCCGGCAAATCCGCATTGGAAAGCCTGCTGAGAACCTGTTGTCTTGCGAATGCATCATCTGCATCATCGCCAAAAATGATACGGATATAGCTAAGGCCGAATGCAGAAGTAGTGCGGAGATTTTCTTTTTTCTGCACTGAGTTTAATGCGACCTCAAGGGGCACGGTTATAAATTTTTCTACTTCTTCAGCACTTCGGCCCGGCCATTGTGTAATGATGATGATCTGCGTATTGGTTACATCCGGAAAAGTTTCTATGGGAGTATTTTCATAACTCCATATACCAATAATTATTAAAATAATTGTAAGAAAAAAAATAAGGTATCGGTGCCGGAGTGAAAAATGTATGATGTTCTTTATGATCTTTACCAAGGTTTAATTTTTTGATTTGAATGAAATAGAGGCAGCCTAATCTTCGCTCAATGAGTTATAGATAAGTATTTGATTTTTACTTATCACTTTATCGCCTTCGTTCAGCCCTTCAGAGATGTAAGTTTTTCGGCCTGCAATTTTCAGCGGAACTACCTCCTGCGTTTTTACGTGATAATTATCTTTGTAAATAACCACATAATTTTTACCTCCATCTGAGATAAGTGCATCGCTTGGTATCTCAAGTGCTTTATTTGGCTCCGACTTAGCCAAAGTAACAGTGGTGAACATTTGTGGTTTTAGCAGCATGCCGGGATTCGGCAATACAATCTTTATCTTCATCGCTTTACTCTGGGGATCAAGCACAGTATTGGCCTCGTCTACCTTGCCGTAAAATACTTTGCCAGGATATGCAAGCGTAGTCACCTCTGCAGGTTGACCAGGCTGCACTTTCTGTATGTCTGTTTCAAAAACATTGGCCCAAACCCATACATCCTGCATATTGGAGATAGTAAATAAATTCTGACTGTTATCGTTCCTGATAAAACTACCGGCTGCAATATTTTTTTCAACCACATAACCATCACCCGGAGACGAAATAGTATAACTGCCACCTGCATTTGTTTTTCCACCGCCATTAATAGCGATCTGCATTTGCACTTTTTTTACCGCGTTCATTGCCTTTTCATATTCCAGTTTGGCTTGTATGTATTCTTTCTCACTGGCAATACCGCTTTTATAGAGCTGTTCTTCATTTTTATATTCTTTCTCTGCTATTGCTGCATCGCTATGCTGGGAGGTGAGATCCGAGTAGTTGCCGGCAACATCTGCGCTTTTGATAATGGCAAGTGTTTGGCCCTTTCTTACCTTATCGCCCAGTGATACATTCACACTTATCACCTGGCCGCTGGCGTTAGGAAATACTTTTACAACCTTATTTTCATTATAGTCTACCTCACCACTTAGTGAAAGTATATCTTCAATATTTTCATTTTTTACTGTATCTATACTAATGATGTTTGCCAGTGAATCAGAAATGATGGGTTGATTTTTTTGAGATACTATTTCGTCCTTCGCACGGCATTGAACAAGGAAAAATAAGAACGAGGAGAGTAATAGGGAGGAAATAAGTTTCATAATTATTAATTTAAATTAATGATGTCCTGGCCTGCCAGAAAATTTAGCTCAGCCATAGCTTTTATGAGGGACGATTGTTGTTCAAGAATTTTTAAACGGGTATCATTGTAAGCGTTAGTAAAGTCAATAAATTCCAGCAGGCTTACCTGGCGATCTTTGTAGCTTCTTAACATATTTTGAAAAACAGATTCATACTGCTTTGCAAAGTCGCGCTGCTGCGGATTATTTACCTGTTGATAATATTTAATTTTAGCGATAGCGGAAGCAATCTCATTTTCAATTCTTAATACTTGGGCGTCGTACAAAACCTGTTGTTGCTTTATACCGAATTGTGCAGAAGAAATATTTCCCTGGTTCTTATTTAAAATGTTTAGCGGTAACGAGACGGCAAGCCCAACGTAATTAGGCGCGTAACTGCTTCGTTGGTCGTACTCTGTTCCCAAGCTTATGTCTGCTTTCGCCAAAGATTTTTGATAGATAAGATTGTCTTTTGCATAAAGAATCTCATTATTGGCAATTCTCACATCTGGACGATTTACGATGGCTATTTGCCGGATAGTATCTGCCTGGGGCAATTGTTTATCTATTAAACCTGGTAAATCATACTGCAGCACGGGCAGTAAAAAAGAACTATCTGTGTTTCCTAATAATAATTTCACTTCGCTTTCCAGTGGAAAAAGTTGTGTATCCACATTCACCAATTCATTTTGCAGGCTGAATAATAAAGCCTTAACCCGCAGGTTGTCTTTAAGTGAAATGTTTCCCGCCTTTAGTTGTTCATCCATTCCTGAAGCAAGTGTTTGCAGGTCGTTTATTTCAGAATTGTAAACGTATCTTATATTAAGCTGATGCTGGATTTCAAATAAATCTGATACAAGTTGAAAGCGAAGTGTTCTCACAAGATCGTCAAACTGTGCAGATGTAATGCTTGTATTGTCTGCTGCAAGTTGTGCAAGCTTATCACGCTTGCCCGCAGTTTTTATCAGTTGCATTACCTGCACATATACCTGCCCAGAGTTGCCATCATGTTTGAAAAATTTTCCCTGGCTGTCATAAATGTTCTGGTCTGTAGAAATTACAGGATTGTCCCAAAGTTTTGCCTGTCGTATTAAGGCTTTGCTTACATCAATATTATATTTGGCAGCAAGAAGTGTAAGGTTGTTTTGAATAAAAAGCTGTTCACTCCCGGCTATACCCAGGCGCAAGGTGTCCATTTGTGTTGAAGCATACAGTTGTACTGTTTGCATAAAACAAACGAACATCCATAGCTTTCGCCATGAACTAAAATTCATATAAAATAATTAAGGTTAAATGATTGGAATGACCGGCAGGCCTTTCCTTAAAAGAAAAAATGTTTAAGTTCTTAACCGAAACTCTTAGGGGGAGGAATTATAATATCAAAAGAAACATTTGGAGTTTTAGTTTCTTTATATACAATGTACAAAGCAGGTTTTATTTCAAAAACATTATTGAACTTGAGTGTAGTAACTAATG
>JBBPZF010000053.1:0-6101 GCA_038199105.1 Chitinophagales bacterium
ATCAGACGTAAACTTGAACCAGTATTTTAAACCAAAAACAACCAGCACGGTTAATACAATAGCCGGAATGCCGGTCCATATTAATTCAAGCTTGTTACTGTGTGTAAAATATAGTGCTTTACGTTTATCGCTCTCCTGGTATTTAAATGAAAACCAAAACAATAATATCTGGGTAAGAAAGAAAACAGCGCCTGTCACTGCGATAGTAATGTAAAGCATGGTATCAATACTCTTACCTTCTTCTGAGGCTGAGCCTTGCGGAAATAATGTTTTTGGATAAAAAACCTTATTGCACCACCATACACCAATAAGGCCCATGATAAGGAAACCAATCATAAGAAATCCATTGATCTTATTGTTTTGCTTCCTGGCTTTTTCTTCGCCTTTTAAAATGCTTACATACTCACTTGCTTTAGAAATCTGGAAAATAACCAGAAAAATAAGCACTATGATCGCTATCAAAAAAAAGTCATTCATGGTTCTTTAAATTTTCCTTACAATTCTATCATATCCTGCACGCAAAGGTACTTTTGAATTGCTTAATATTTTTATCGGGTTTGTTTTCGCACTATTTTTTTTAAATATTAATAACTATAGTTTATCTCAACCAGGCAACATTTATGCATGGTGAATAATGCTTTCTTTAAGAAACGGATGATTCATAGCTGTCATCGGCGCTCTTGAAGCAAACCGTCCTACTCCCCACATAATAACTCCTACAAAGCCTAACGGAATTCCAAATTCAAACCAACTTAAATGCGGATGAAACTTAACTGTGCCGGGCATAACCATTTGATAAAAATCTATCCAGTGCCCGAAAATTATAAGCACACACATAAAGGTTACAATTGTATAATTACGTTTGGTAGCTTTCTTCATAAATATTAAAAAGGGGCATAAAAAGTTAAGTACAATATTTAAAAAGAATAGACCCCTGTATGGGCCCTGTGACCTGATTTTAAAATAAATAGTTTCTTCAGGAATGTTGCCATACCAAATGAGCATGAATTGATCAAACCACAGGTAAATCCAGAAAATGGAAAAGGCAAACATAAACTTGCCCAAATCCTGCAAATGTTCCTGGGTAACAAACTCCAGTTGCCCGCGGTTTTTAAAATAGATAACGAATATCGTAATTAGAGCAATACCCGAAACGAAGGTACTGGCAAATGTGTACCAGCTGTACATAGTGCTAAACCAATGCACATCAATACTCATAAGCCAAAGCCAAGGCATGGTAGAGCCAACACTAAGCCCATATACGATTATGTAAAAAGATGACCAGAATAAATTCTTCTTCATCCACGCTTTGCCGGTTTCATAATCCATCGTCCCCATTTTATCGCTTTCCAAACTAAGCTGTCTTAATTTTTTTGCTATAAATGCCCAAAGACCAATACTTACTAATGAGGCGATTGCGTAGAAGGTAGGATTTAAGAATCCTGATTTTCCTTTAAGTACTTCGTCATGAGAAACCATTTGCTTGTCCAGCCATGGATAAATATCAGTGCGATTACCAAAAACAATACTAAATATTACAATTAAAGTAAGAACGCCTACCACAGGCACCAATGAAGAAATGGCATCAGTAACACGCCGAAAAGCAACCTGCCATCCACCCATTGCAAGGGTTGAAATAACGATAAAAAATGTAGCCGTATTTACTAGAAATAACCAGAACAGGCTGTTCTGAAGCAGCACTGCCCAAAACCTCGTACTATTTACATTTTCGCCATGTGCGCCAGCAGCGGGATTTAAAAAAATAACGCCGCATATTAATGTAAGCAAGCCGGCAATCATAAGTCCGGCTGACCACATTTTATATCCCGTCGGTGTTACATACTGATTGTTCATTAATTTTCTTTTTATAATAAATTATTGTCCTTTAGTTGATGATGAATCTATCGCCGCTATTTTAGCATGTACAGAATCAGCCACTTCACTGGTTCCCTTATTTTGCCTCGATTTCACATACTGTATCACCATCCATCGTTGTTCTCTTGTCAATTGCGAAGCATAACTTCCCATATTACCCTTTCCATAAGTTACTGAGTGGAACATAGTGCCAACGGGCATTTCGACATATTGTGGCAAAGTGAGGTTAGCAACTGCGGGTATTTTACCGCCAGTAGCTAAAGGGCCTTGTGCATCAATATTGGGCCCGTGGCATATAGCACAATTAATATTAAACAAGCGTTGTGCTTCTGCCATTTGTAAAGTATCAAGCGAGGGTAAAGGATCTTTTACCTGCGCACTCATTTTATAACCATTGGAATCGTCCGGTAATGTATAAGGAAAAAGATCACCTCTCCTTATAGTCCCATCAACCGGATATTGTACGTAGTTGATGCCTTCTGCTTTTAAGTTATTCTCTGCGTAAGCTTCGTATGCACGGCTGTATGCCATATCCGGCATATACGTTTTACCAGGCTCACGTTTACTGTCGCAGCTTTCAATAACTGTTATCAGAAGTATTGCTAAAGTAAATGCAAAAAGAATTTTTATTTTTTTCATATTTCTAAAATAATCTCCACCAATATTTTTCAACAATTCCTGATACCTAATTCTAATACCCTACTTCTTCAGTTTTATATAATTTTTGTTCTTTATCGTACCTGCCAAACCACCAGCCGTCTTCGGCTTCCTGAACATTTATTTCAAAAGCTCCGTTATTTTGTAAGAAGCTTTGTACTTCAGTTTCGTTTGTTTTTTCTGTGCACTCAATTACCAATACAAATAGATCATCAGTTGCTCTTGGATGAAAATGATGTTTCTTAACGCCGGGCATTATTTTACACAGCCAACAAAACGTATAAACCATTCCTACTGCAGATAATAAAACTGTAAATTCAAAAGTGATAGGTATAAATGCCGGCAGTGAAAAATGTGGTTTGCCGCCAAAATTCAATGGCCAATCTACTCCCAAAATCCAACCCATACCGCCAATTGCAAGCGATGTGCCGGTAGCGCCATATATAAAACCCACTGTATGCAAACTCGTTTCCCGTAAACCCAACGCATGATCAAGCCCATGAACAGGAAAGGGGGTATAAACATCATGAATTTTATAGCCTGCTCTTCTTACATTTTTTACAGCAGGAAACAAAACCTTTTCATCATCAAAACAGCCAACAATAAATTTTTTTATCATACCCCAAACCCCTAAAGGGGCTTTTGTGCCTTACATTCAAATTGAATTAAGGCTGGTTAAAAATACTTAATTTCTTCTCTCATACCGATAGCTATCGGTATGAGCGGATTTAATGCGCATGCTCCACTTCTTCTATATAAAATTTTTCACTATCCATTTTCTCTGCATCGGTCATTTTGTGCTTATAATTTTCGCCGGTTGTTTTTAATATAGCCTTAATTTCGGCCACAGCAATAACAGGGAAATATTTGGCAAAAAGGAAATAACAGGTAAAGAATAGTCCGAACGTTCCCAGGAAAAAACCAACTTCCCAAATAGATGGACTGTAATAAGTACTCCATGAAGACGGAATATAATCACGATAAAGTGATGTAACTATAATTACAAAACGCTCAAACCACATTCCCACATTTATGAGTACCGACATGAAGAAAGTGAAGGTCACATTTCTTCTTAATTTTCTTGACCAAAAAAGTTGGGGCGATACCACATTACAAAACATCATTCCATAATATGCCCATCCATACGGGCTAAAAATGTTTACCCGGTTTTGCCTGAAAGCCCACCACTCATATTGATTTTGCCCGTACCAGGCAATAAATAATTCAGTTAAATAAGCGCAGCCGACAATAGATCCTGTAAGTACAATCACTTTATTCATTGCTTCTATGTGCCCAATGGTGATATAATCTTCAAGATGCAGAACTTTGCGGGTAATAATCAACAGGGATTGCACCATTGCAAACCCTGAAAATATTGCGCCTGCAACAAAGTAAGGTGGAAAAATCGTAGTATGCCAACCGGGAATAACCGATGTGGCAAAATCCATAGATACTATCGTATGTACTGATAATACAAGAGGTGTCGCCAAACCCGCCAAAACCAATGCAAGACTTTCTATGCGTTGCCAGTGCTTGGTACTTCCCGTCCACCCAAAGGAAGCAACGCCATAAAACATTTTTCTGAACTTTGTTTTTGCCCTGTCACGAACGGTTGCCAGATCCGGCAATAAACCTGAATACCAGAATAATAATGAAACAGTAAAATAAGTAGAAACGGCGAATACGTCCCACAACAAAGCGGAATTAAAGTTAGGCCAAAGAGGGCCACGTGTGTTTGGGTACGGCATTACATAAAAACCAACCCATACACGTCCCATGTGAAATATTGGAAACTGCCCGGCACACATTACAGCAAAAATCGTCATAGCTTCAGCCGCCCGGTTTACACCAGTTCTCCAACCCTGCCTGAATAATAAAAGAATCGCAGAAATAAGTGTACCAGCGTGCCCAATACCAATCCACCAAACGAAGTTGGTAATATCCCATCCCCACCCTATAGTGTGGTTCAGGTTCCATTGGCCTATACCATAAGTTACTTCCCGGTAAACTGAATAAACTCCAAATAACAACAGGCAAATGGAAATTGATAGACCCACCCACCACAGCATGCCTGGTTTGGTTTCTATCGGACCAATAATATCCTCAGTTACCTGGTGATAAGTTTTATCACCATCTATTAAAGGTTCCCTGAGTTGCGATTCATATTTTAATAATGACATACTTAATTTAGCTTTTAGCTATAAAAATGAAACCTGGAATATTATTATTTCTGAATTATCAATTGTTTTAGCTATGCTCTGCATCTACGCTAAGGTTGCCCACAGCACGATCAGTATTTCTCACTTTCACCAGGTAATTTACATTACTTAGTACATGCAATTCCTCCAGCACATAATACTTTCTTTCTTTCTGCTCCCGCGCCCTTAATTGAGCAATCTTACTATTTTCATCATTTACATTACCAAACATTATCGCGTGTGTCGGGCATGCCTGCATACATGCAGTTTTTACTTCCTGGTCCCTTAACGGGCGATCTTCTTTTTTTGCATTAAGCTTGCCTTCCTGCAGGCGCTGTACACAAAAACTACATTTCTCCATCACACCTCTCGAGCGAACAGTAACATCCGGATTCAAAACCATTCTTTCCAGATCCTGGTTAAGTTCGGTCGTCGCATCGGAAATAATTCCACGCTGATTATCAGGGAAGCTATCTGCTCCATTGTAATCGGCCCAGTTGAAACGACGAACTTTATAAGGACAGTTGTTAGCACAATATTTTGTACCAATACAACGATTATAAATCATTTGATTTATCCCTTCGCTGCTATGATTGGTTGCAGAAACCGGGCAAACGTTTTCGCATGGAGCGTTATCGCAGTGCTGGCACAGCATGGGTTGAAATACTATATCAGGATTTTGCGGATCGCCGGTAAAGTACCTGTCAATGCGAAGCCACTGCATATCATGAAATCTTGATACTTCATATTTACCTACTGTAGAAATATTATTTTCTGCTACGCAGGCAACAGTACATGCGCTGCATCCAATACAAGTATTGAGATCAATGCTCATGCCCCATTTTATACCCGGCTTTTCATACGTAGGATATAGGGTGGCGTCTCTTGTAAAGCTTTCACCAAACCTGCTTAACTCTTCTTCCTCTTCTTTTATCATTTTATCAGGATGAGAAATAAACTCCGCAAGAGTTGTTTCTCTTACAATTGGCCTTCCTTCTGTTATATTATGTACCTGGGTTTGAGCAATGGGATAAGTATCACCCGTTTTTTCTATAGTTGCAGGAGCAGAGTACATAATAGTTGTTCCATTAAAAGAAGCAAGCGGATAAACATTTACGCCCACGCCTTTTGCGGCAGGCCCAATATATTCTGCGGTTTTAGCTTCATTAGCGCTTTTACGCCCATATCCAACAGCCATTGCAATTACATTTGGATGTGTACCCGGAATAATGAGTACCGGAAGAGTAATGGTTTTATTATTTACCGTAATTTTTACCGTGGGATTATTTACGCTCACTTCATATTTATCAGAATCTCGCCTGTTATAAATATCAATGCCAAATAAAGATTTTCCCATTTGCGGGGATATCA
>JBBPZF010000054.1:0-8356 GCA_038199105.1 Chitinophagales bacterium
CAATAGCACTATCTAACAATCGTTGGACTCCAGCATAAACGTCCTTTTGCGCATCAAATTTTGGTGTTAGGAATTTATCAGGTTCTCCTACTTCGGAAAAAGGAACATCTCCCCATAAATCAGCAGCCAGTCCAAACGCTTGGGCTTCCATTACCTGAGCAATGCCTACTGTAGTTTTGTCATTTACCGCTTGGGCTTCAGCATCTACAATTTTTGCCTGAGAAATTACGGTAGCATAGAGCCCGTCCCATGTATCATTATAATCCACCGAGGAAGAATTGTAATTATTCAAACTGGCATATTGCCTGTCAACGCCAGTAAAACTGCGGGCAAAAATTCCGGCAACACGAGCCAAATTTCCTTCATAAATAAGCATTCCAGCCACTTGAGCGCCATTCAGCACAAGGTTATAAGGAGCTGATGTTGGCCTGTTAGGATCTATATTTTTATCTTCTACAATTTTCTTGCAGGAGGTTGAACAAAAAAGCAATGCCAATATAGCAAGGTATATGTTTACACTAATTTTCTTCATGATTAATAATTTATTCTAATTGAAAACAAATAAGACCGGGTACTCGGGTTATTAAAATAATCTATGCCTCTTCCATTAGACGGGCCCGCAAGGTTTGTTTCCGGATCAATTCCCTGATAATCGCTCCATAATATAATATTACGGCCGGTAAAGGAAAACTCTATAGATTGTAATTTTGTTTTTTGCTTAAAAGAGTCGCCACCGATACTATACCCGATACTAACTTCTCTTAAACGGGTGCGGGTTCCTTTTTCAAAAAACTGAGGACCTGTCGCAGTTCCAAACCCGCCGCCAATATCACTATACCAGGCCTGATTTAATGCTACTGGTCCTGCCCCGTAGTCAACTATCGCTCCCCGAAAAGTAGTGCCAGACGCAACAGTCGCACCATTGTAAGCTTTTAAATCGGTCTTTGCTGTAACCTCATTTGCCGTTTCCGCTGCTGTACCAATTGTATTAAGCGCCCCTCTGGTGCCATTCCAAACATCACCACCTTGTACATGATCAAATAAAAATGAAAAATTGATTTTTTTATAAGAAATTGTAGTATTAATAGCCCCAATCCAATCAGGATTCGGATCTCCCAAAACAGACTCGCTGGGCGCTACAGTAGGAAAGCCGTTGGCATCTAAAAGTAATTTACCCTTTGCATCTCTATCGTAACCAACACCCCAGAAAGCCCCGAGGCCGTAACCGGGTACTGCACTTGAAATTACTCCTGTAAATCCACTAAGACCAATTTGCTTAGTACCATTAAGGCTTAATACTTTATTATCGTTTTTAGACCAATTAATATTTGTACTAATGCTTAAACCTCCATTTCTGCTTCTTAACCAATTTATTCCAAGGTCAGTTTCTACCCCTCTATTTTGAATGGATGCAGCATTAGCGGTTGTGTTCAAAAAACCAGTGGTCGCAGGAACCTGAACTGGTAATATCGCACCAGTGGTTTTATTAGTGTAATAAGTTCCACTCAAAGATACCTTATCAGAAAACAACCGTAAATCCAGCCCTGCCTCATATTCTTTTTTCCGCTCAGGTTCTAAATTTGGATTTCCTTTCAAGGTGCTTCTTAAATAACCACCTCCATATACGGATGAGGACGCATCTAAAGTGGGACCATAAGATTCCCCTATAACAGCACCACTATAATAGGTACTGGCTAAATAAGGACCCGGCTCGACACCCACCTCTCCATAAGAGCCTCTCAGTTTACCAAATGACAAAACTTTACCTTCGGAAATTGATTTTAATTTAGTAAACTGCCATGCTCCTGAAACTGAAGGAAAATAAAAAGTTTTTGACACAGTAGAAGGACGCTCGGCTCTCCCTGTAAGATTTATTATCAGCTGATCGTATAATGTAAAATTTAATTGAGCGTAACCAGCAGTAGTTCTAACTAAAGAGTTACCATTAAAGGGAGTTCTTGCATCGCCAGCTGAATTTCCTAAATCAAAAGGAGCGTCCGGGAGGATAAAATTCTTAACGGTAGATCCTATGTTTTCATACAAACGGTTGTTATAATTAAATCCTACAAATCCGCTAAAAGCAAAATTGTTACTAAAGTCTTTTGTAACTTTTGCTAATAGATCTGAGTTGAATTCTTGTTCGGAAAGTTCCTGGATAGTTAAGCTTCCTCCTGGAGAAGTAGCTGAAATTACAGGATAATTATCTGTGCGATTATCTGAATAATAATCAACACCCGTTCTGCTTAAAAAGCTAAGCCATGGTGTTGCATTCACGTTTATTTCGAATGATCCTAAAAGCCTGTTTACCGATGTAGTACTGGTAATTCTGTTTATGATCCAAAATGGATTATCATAGATAGAATTGGTATTAGCGCCAATCGGATTGCGATAGGCTATTTCCCTATTTGGATATAAAGCGCCGGAGGCATCTACATAAGTTCCTTCATAAAAAGCGTTACTAAAATCTGGAGGAGTACGCAATCCTCCTAAAAAAATACCTGATGTATTGGAGCCTTGTTGAGCACGATTAGAATTTACATTAGAGTATTCAAAATTAGTAGACAGGTTAACGATATTATTAAAGCGCCTTTGAGCATTTAGATTGAATGATTTCCTGTGATAATCGGAACGGCTTTTTAAAATACCCTGCTGGTCATCATTGGAAATACTTGCATAATACAGCGTTTTCTCATCGCCGCCGCTAAGTGTTAAGGTAGTATTGAGATACTGACCGTTGTGAAATAATTCCTTTGCATGATCATATATTTCTTTAGAATTTTTACCACCATGGGGATTAGCCGTAGTTCCACTAGCAATTTTATATCGTTTAGTTCCATCGGGTAAGATCACATAAGCACCACTAGTAAGAAAAGTATCGTCTCCCCCAGTTCTGTCAGCTATCTTATCGCCCCACGATAATCTATTTCCATATCCATAGTTGCCTTTGGTGCCCTGTCCAAAGGTAGTTTCTAACGGAACACTTTTATTTAATACGTCCAGTGAGTAGGTAGAGTTCAAAGAAATATTAATTTTTCCGCCACTTGCTTTTCCCTTTTTTGTAGTAATTAATACAACACCATTGGCAGCCCTGCTTCCATATAAAACAGCAGCAGAAGCTCCTTTAAGGATGTCAACTGAAGCAATATCCTCCGGATTGATATCAGAAATTCTTGACTGCTGGCTAGTACCCGTTCCAACTGAATTCCCTAAAGAACTGTTAGAAACAGGAATGCCGTCTATAACAAATAAGGGTTGAAGATTACCAGTAATAGTACTTTGTCCACGTATCTGAATATATGCACTTTCTCCGGGGTCACTACCGGAACTCACCACCTGTACGCCGGAGGCTTTACCGGAAAGAGCATTTAATACACTTGTTTCACCAGATTGCGTTAATGTAGAACCTTTTACAGTAGATTGGGCAGTTGTGAGATTATCTTTTCTGCCCTGTAAACCTAGAGCGGTGACTACAACTTCAGATAATCTGCCAGTTGTTTTAAGACTTATATCAGCTTGAGTTTTACCTTCTATATTTATCTCTGATCCCTGCATTCCCTGGGCGGTAACAACCAAGGTATTTTGATTATCACGGACGTTTATCTCATAATTTCCGGTACCATCAGCAACTACTGCAGATTTAGCTCCCTTTACTTTTATCGTTGCAAAAGGTACAGGATTTCCGTTTTCATCTATAATTTTACCTTTAACCAGGTGATTTTGAGAAAATGCCGATGTTCCGGCTATCAATAAAATTATTGAGAGTGTAAGAAATTTTCTCATGTGTTAATTTAGTTTTATAAAAGTTGCAAATACAAATATAGGTTTCAACCTAAAGTAAACAAAGATGTTAATTAATTGTGAATTTACCCTAACATTCAGAGGCAAGACACAGTTTTTACAATAAATGCTGCACCATTTAAAATAATTGTTATTAAAATCTCAATTATGTTTTGTAAAATCTGATATTTAAAAAATTAGTGTTTGGCCGCAGTTTCCAGTGTTTTACTTTTTTCAATTATATTGCTCACCTAAAAGACCCGATGAAAAAGATATTAGTCAATTGATGACGATCCGGATATTTTAGAAGTAGTGAGATATCTATTGGAGAAAGCAGGCTTCGAAGTGCATACCCACAATTCAGGTTTCGGAGCGGAAGCAAAAATCGCCGCGTGTAAATCCCAGTATTATTTTACTTGACATCCAGCTTCCCGGCAAATCAGGCGTAGAAATATGCAAAGAAGTAAAGAAGACGAGCATTGTGCCAGTAACCTTATTTTCTGCCAACGCCAATAAACAAGGAGCATTAGCTGTATGCAAGGCTGAAGCTTTCATTTCAAAGGCCTTCGAAATAAGCCACCTTGTATATATGATGAATGAGTATGCCAGTTGCGCTTAATAACGATCTCCGAAAAAGGCGGTAGCTATCATAATTACTTTTAAATTCTAATAAAAGAAGTTCGGAGTATTATAAGAATGAATTAGTTTTCTATAAATCCTTCTACAGGTTATTCACAATAGGTTTAAAAATGGAAGAAAATTATTTTATCTCCCAGGAATGAATTAATCTATGTTAGCATTAACTTTGCGCGCTTATGAAAAGCCAATACCCCGGGCTATTTAACGCTTTGCCGTTTCCGTGCCTTATTCTATTGCCAGATTCCCCGGTGTTTACCATAAAAGAAGTAAATGCAGTCCTCCTGCGGGCAACCAATACAAAAGAGACAGACTGGAATGGAAAAAGCATATTTGAGATAACCACGCTCCTGCATTCGTACAGCGTCCCATCTGTAAGAAAATCGCTGGAAGAAGCCTTCGGAACAAAAGCTCTGCAAAAAATGACTGGCGAAGACGACTATATTGAAAACATTCCTTTAACGGATGAAAGAGGAATAGTAACAGGAATTCTTCAAATGATAACCGCGGGTATAGATAATAAAATAGATTCAGCCGGTCCACAAAAAACGGCGGAACCTCTTCCTGCATCCACAAGCACTACTGTCCACCTCAATAAAATAATGGATGTTTCGGTGGATGTAATATGCGTAATAGATGAGGCGGGATATTTTAGCATGATTAATGCCGCATGTGAAACGGTATGGGGCTATATACCAGAGGAACTTATCGGCAGGTTATATACAGATTTTGTTTACCACGAAGACCATGTAGACTCAAACGCTACAGCAGCGCGGCTCATGGCAGGTAATAAATTTAGTTATTTTGAAAACCGGTACATACACAAAAATGGCACCCTTGTCCCAATGGAATGGCGGGCAAGCTGGGTAGCGGAATCTAAAACAAGGGTAGGAATTGGCAGGGACGTTACGGAGAAGAAGAAAGCCCTGGAGCAATCACATCTGAATGAAATGCGCTTTAGGGCACTGGTACAGGAAGGCTCTGACCTGATAGCCATATTAGATGAAGGAGCTAATTATACCTATGTGAGTCCTACTTCATATTCAATATTGGGAATGCACTCCGAAGAATATATCGGGAAAAATGCTTTTGATTTTATTCACCCGGAAGATAAGGGATCTGTAGTTGCCGCTTTTGACCAGCTTCAAACGGCAAAGCATATCAAGAACATCGAATTCCGTTTCAGAAATCAAGAGGGCGATTGGAGATGGATTGAAACTACTATCACTAATTTGATAAATGATGCGGCAGTAAAAGGAATTGTTGCCAACTCCAGGGATATCACAGATCGCAAGCGTATAGAGCAGGCAAATGGCTTCAAAGCAGAGCTATTGAATACAATCGGGCAAGCGGTAATAGCAACCAGCCTGAAAGGCAGTATAAATTTTTGGAACAAGGCTGCAGAAAACATTTATGGATGGGCGGCTGATGAAGTAATGGGGAAAGATATAAATGACATAATTCCTTCGCTGCAATCGAAGGTGAGGGTTGCAACGATCATGAGGCAATTCAAGAGCGGGCTTTCCTGCTCAGGAGAATTTTCAGTACAGCGCAAAGATGGAGGTGAATTTCCGGCTTTTGTTACTGATGCACCCTTTTATGATAAGGATGACAAACTTAGCGGCATTATCAGTATTTCGTCGAATATAACGGAAAGCAAACAGGCGGAAGACGAATTGCGAAAAAGTGAATTGCGTTACCGTACACTGTTTGAGCAAAACCTTACCGGAGTATATACTTCCACATTGGCTGGCATCATCCTGGATTGTAACACCGCCTTTGCCAAAATGCTTAAATACGATTCTCCTGTTGATCTGCTGGACGCAAAAGCCGTAGATCTTTATTTTTCCCAGGAGGACCGGGATGCATTTATCCTGGCCTTATCAAATGAAAAGAAATTATATAATCATGAATGCATTTTAAAATGTAAAGATGGATCTCCATTATATGTATTAGAAAATATTGTATTAAGGGAAGATGCCCATTCAGGCGAAGAAATTTGTGATGGAATTCTTATAGATATTACTGAAAGAAAACTCGCGGAGCTTCGGCTAAAATATGTAAACGAACGCTTTACCAATATAAGCAAGGCCACCTTTGATGCAGTATGGGACTGGGATTTAAACACAAATAACCTTTACCTCGGTGATGCTTTTGAGCATTTATTTGGATACAAACTGGAAAGTAATGAAACCAATATTTCTACCTGGTATGAGCACCTGCATTCTGAAGACGCGGAAATGGTAATGAATAGCATAAACCAGGTCATAAATGATGCAACCAATAATCACTGGGAGCAGGAATACCGGTATATAAAAGCGAATGGAGAAATAGCGTTTGTTGTTAACAGGGGTTTTGTATTACGCGATGAAAAAGGCCACGCCTATCGCATGGTGGGGGCCATGCATGATATTACGAAACGCAAAATGAATGATTTTGCTTTGCAGCAAAGCGAAGCGAGGCATCGCGGACTTATTGCGTCGCAGACTAATTATTTGATCCGGACTGATCTTGAAGGAAACTATTCCTATTACAATGACAAATTTTTCAGGGAGTTTGGATGGTTATATGATGGTAAGGATTTGTTGGGCAGCTCGTCAATGAAATCAATCATGGAATATGATCACCAAAAAGTAAAAGAAACGGTTGAAAAATGCTTTACAAATTTGAACGAAGTATTCCAGGTAGAAATAGATAAGCCTTCGAAGGACGGTGGTGTCAGGACCACGATATGGGATTTTATTTGCCTAACGGATGCGGATGGTCTGCCTGCAGAAATTCAGTGTGTGGGAATTGATATTTCCGAACGTAAAAAAGCAGAGAAAAATTTTATAAAAGCCCTGGAAGAGAAAAACACGATACTTGAAAGCATCGGGGATGGGTTTTTTGCAGTAAATAAAGAATGGACCGTAACTTATTGGAATAAACAGGCTGAGAAAATGCTGATGAAATCGCGGGAGAAAGTAGTCGGACGTAATCTATGGGAATCGTTTCCTGACAGTCTGCAAACAAAATCTTACAAAAAATACCATGAAGCAATGGCCAAATATGAGAATGTGCAGTTCGAGGATTATTACCGTCCTCTTGGTATTTGGTATGAAATAAATGTTTACTCGTCTGATAACGGCCTTTCAGTTTATTTTAAAAATATTACAGAACAAAAATTAGCAGCGGATGCTATCCGGCTCAATAACGAGCGCTATGATATGATTGCGCTGGCAACCAACGACTGTATCTGGGATTGGGATTTAGTTAAAAATGAAGTAGAGCGGCCGGGAAGAAAACTTGAAGGCTTGTTGGGGCACAATGAAGTTAAAGCCGCAGAGGTTGACGAATTTTGGAGACAACAGGTTCACCCGGATGACTGGATGAGGATAAATGAAACACGCGATGTAATTTTTAAAAATCCACAGGAGAAATTCTGGGAGGATGAATACCGCTTTTTAAAGCCTGATGGAAGTTATGCTCTCGTGTATGACCGGGGATATATAATTCGTAATGCAAAAGGTAATGCAACAAGGATGATCGGCGGCTCCAGGGATATTTCAAAGGAAAGAGAGAATGAAAGCGAATTAAAAAAACTAAATGATCAGTTGCGAAAAAGAGCAAAAGAATTGGCGGATTCGAACGCAGAATTAGAACAATTTGCCTATGTAGCTTCGCATGATTTACAAGAGCCTTTACGCATGGTAACCAGCTTTCTTACACAGTTAGAAAACAAATACGCCGATATAATTGATGATAAAGGAAAAAAATATATTGAGTTTGCTGTGGATGGAGCTAAGAGGATGCGGCAAATAATTCTTGACCTGCTTGCATACTCAAGAGTGGGGAAAACAGAAAAAGACAAAGAAGACATTGATTTAAATGACCTCGTTAAAGAAATACAGATACTTTATAGAAACCAGATAGAAGAAAAGAAAGCAGTATTTATCATTGCTGA
>JBBPZF010000055.1:0-2778 GCA_038199105.1 Chitinophagales bacterium
CTTTGTGCTCACCCTGCATATCATTATTCAGCCAGCTTTCTGTATTGATGCTGTTAATAGAAAACACTTTTACTTTTCCGGCATCAATAAAAGATGCTATCGAATCTATCAATTGAAACCGCTCGTACTCCAAATAATCCGCTGCTGCCGTAGGAACCAGCAAAAGCGCAAATCCATAATCGCCGTAAGAAACTATTGGCATGTCTTTATTAAGTGACGGGCTGTACCATGAAGTAATTTCTCTGTTCATAAAAAAGGTTTAATTAAGTGGTACAAAATAAAGAATAAAATGGAGAACAGAATTACGATGCGCAAGGAGAAATTTTCATCTTTTGCCAGGCTTGAAAACGATTGTTCATTCCTAAGATTATTGATTGTCGGACCATTGATAAAATATTCATGAGTAAATCCGGAATTATAAAGTCCGGTTTAAACTTACACCAATCTTTTCAAGAGGTTTTCTTTCACACCATTAAACCATTCGTCTTTTAAAAGACTTAATACGATACTATCTCTTCTAAGCCCAGGAGCCCTGGTGGGCATATTGCTTCTTAGAGTTCCATCCACCTTACAGCCAAGAGATTTCATGGCCGCTATACTTTGTTCATTATTGTTATCAGCCCGTAATTCAAATCTATCGAAACCGATGTGTTCAAATGCAAAAGTCAAAAGGAGAAACTTACAATGCTTATTCAATCCAGTTCCCTGGAACTTTCCCCCATACCAGGTATAGCCAAGTTGTACCGTTTGCAATTCGTTTTGAATATCGTAAAAGCGTGTGCTGCCTGCATATTCTTTCGCTTTCTTATCAAAAACTATAAATGGATATTCCTTTCCTTCTTCCCGCGCCTTGAAAGTTATGTTCATATAATTCTGTAAACCTTCTTCACCTGCAGCACTTACGAGGGAGTATTTCCATAGTTCGGGATCGTTCAAGGCAAATGGAAGTAAATTATCAAAATCATCCTGTTGCAAAGGACGAAGCAGCACACGCTCGTCTTCAAGAATATAATTTTTAGTGCAGTCAAATTTTTCGAACATAAAATTTATTTATTTTAAAGATAAACCAGGCAGTTAATTTTTTATTTTTAAACCTTTACCTGTGCAATTATTTAAAAAATAAAATTAATGGATAAACCCACTTCTTATTGCGATGCAGTGAGCACAATGGCCAAAAATAATATTCATCGCATCTATCACGATACCGCTTATGGGTTTCCTATTGATAATGATGAAGAACTTTTTGAAAGGCTTGTTCTTGAGATAAACCAGGCGGGACTTAGCTGGTCAACCATATTGAATAAGCAGGAAAATTTTAAGAAGGCTTATAAAAATTTTAATATTAAAAAAGTAGCGGCTTTTAAAGAGAAGGACTTTGAAAGATTAATGAACGATTCCGGCATCATCCGCAACCGCCTCAAAATAAATGCAGCCATAGAAAACGCAAAAACATTATTGAAAATTCAAAAAGAACATGGTTCCTTTAAAAAATGGATAGACCATCATCATCCCAAAACAAAAGAAGAATGGGTAAAGCTTTTTAAAAACACATTCCGCTTTACCGGTGGTGAAATTGTGAATGAATTTTTAATGAGCACCGGTTATTTGGCTGGTGCACATATTGAAAGTTGCCAGGTGTATAAAAAGATGGTGAAGGCTGGGCCGGCGTTTTTGAGGAAGTGAATGATTGTGCAAGGATTTGCCTCACATAAGCTATCCTTTAAACACCTTTTCGTTGTGCCACTGTATAAATTCTCTTCCGGGCCTGTTATTAATTTCTTGTGGTAAATACAATAAACTCTTTCCATGAAATTGGTAATACTCTTTACCATTTTCATATTCTTCTTTTATGCGCTTACTCACTTCTGTTTTATGGTCATTCGTAATTGTAAGGTAACCTGTATCGAAAAGTTTGTGTACATCAGATCGCAACAATAATCCATTTGAAATAACATGTGGCCCGGCAACAGCATATGGCTTTATGTGTGCAGCTTCCAAAACAGGCAATGTTCTTTCACCGGTTATTGAGCATCTCCGTGTGTAGGCATCTGTTACCAATACCCTGAATGCACCCTGTCCCAATCGCACTTTTGTCAATATACCCTTTCCATATAAAGCGTCAGGTTCTTGCACCAATTGGCTTTCATATTGCACAGCTGGGGCAGGTTGCAGGTACTTTTCCAGAAGGTTTTCTATTTTACTCCAAAGCGATGTACCAATTAAACCTTCACTCTCATAAGATTTTCCTTGTACAATACTTTTACTCCAGTCTTTTGGAACGTCAATCCAATCTTCTTGTTTAAAAAATATTGGTTGATTGAGTATAATACAGCCGATTTGAGGATTACTATTTTCTTTATCCGCCTTGTATTGAAATATCAGCTTTTGAAATTGATTGAAAGTATCACAACCATTTCTGTTGCCAAATACTTCCCAGGCAAAATTCATTGGCAATATGCTATGGCTCGAGAAAAATCCTATACCACCAATCGCGCATTTATCGGGTACTTTAACTTAAATAGAAATGGCGCTCCTTTTTCTAAAACCCTGAAGCTGGATTTACCTCCGGGTTGCCAGAAATTGATATCTTCCGGATTAATGGTGCTTAGGTAATTGTACCATCTATTATCAGTAATACCGAGATAAAATTTCATTGACGTAGTTGTTCTTTAAAATTAAAGAACAATATTGGTTTTGTTGAAAACCGTAATCATTTTACCACAGCCCCTATTGCCTGCGATGGACTGTAATGTTCACCTGCTATTGACTTACCACAGC
>JBBPZF010000056.1:0-4138 GCA_038199105.1 Chitinophagales bacterium
GGTGATTGGTCTGAAGATCGCCTGGTTCCTGATATTATAAGGGCAATTCAAAGTGATTCCGAAATTATTATCCGTAATCCCGAAGCTGTCAGGCCCTGGCAGAATGTTTTGGAGCCTTTATGTGGTTATCTTTTATTGGCACAACATTTATACTATGACCCGATTAAATATGCAGGATCTTGGAATCTTGGGCCTTATCCGCAAGAAATATTAAAGGTTGAGGAAGTTGTAAAAACAGCCATTGATATTTTAGGGAAAGGCAGCTATCGGGTAGAGAAAAATAGTAATGCACCACACGAGGCAGCATTACTTAAACTTGATATTTCCAAGGCTTTAAATGTTCTTCATTGGAAGCCCCAGTTAACCACAAACGAGGCTATTATATGGACACTTCAGTGGTATAAAAAATTGCTCATTAACAAAGAGTCAATCTTTGAGTATTCAAAAAAATGCATACATGATTACTTAAACCTGATTCAATCATGAGGGTCGCAATTCTCGGGTCAAATTCATTTTTAGCCAAATATATTATTCGTGAACTTGTATTTAATAATATCAAACCTGTACTTTATGGAACATCCTGCTCGTTAGAATTTCCCTTGTTAAACTTTACTTTATTCAAATTTCCGGAGCATCAGATTGATTATTCTGATTTGCTTGGATTTGACGCAATCATTTATACTGCAGGAGCAGGAATTCAGACAGACCGCAATGAAACACCCCAAATTATTTATGAATTAAATAGTTTTATTCCAATTCGTTTATCAAACAGGCTGGCAGCAAATAACTATAAGGGGAAGCTAATAACCTTTGGTTCCTATTTTGAAATAGGTAGTGAAATTAAAAAAAAATATTATTCTGAGGATGAAATTGTAGCATCTTTGAACAAAGCGCCGAATGATTATTGTGCATCCAAGAGATTACTTTCAAGATATTTATCTTCCAGCCCGCAGACCCCTTATTTTTATCATCTTATTCTTCCCAATATTTATGGAAAAGGAGAAAATATTCAAAGGCTGATTCCGTATTTGATAAATGCCCTGAAGAATAATGAAAAAATAAAACTTACCAGTGGTGAACAGGTAAGACAATATATTCATGCGGCAGATATTGCAAAAACGGTACTTGATATAATCAAAGAAAATTATCCGAAAGGGTTTTATAATGTTTGCCGCACTGAAACAATTCAGATAAAAGACTTGGTAAGAAAAATCTTTGTATTATGTGGTCAAAGGGATAGGTTTAATAACCTTAATGTATTTGGTTCAAAAGAAAGAAGCGATACTACCATGCCTTATCTGCTTTTAAATAATGCTAAGGCTATTAATACTTTCAGATATCAACCGCTTATTTCAATTGAGGAAGGAATTAAAACATACTTTATATGAACAGGCTAAAGGAAAAAATATATGCCACTAAAAGGATCCTGATAAATGATAAACGGGGTTGGTTTCTAAAAATAATTAATGGGCTGGAAATTGGTAATCCTTTTTCCTGTGAAGTGTACCTTACTTCAGCAAAGCCGGGAGAAAGCAGAGGTGGTCATTTTCATTTAAAAGCGAGGGAATGGTTTACTTTATTACAAGGAGAAGCCTTACTTATAATGATTGATATTAATACCCACGAAAAATTAGAGATTTCATTAAGTGGCACTAAACCTGAAACAATTTACATGCCTCCCGGAATTGCTCATAATTTTTATAATGTTGGCGACGACGATTTCATTTTGATAGCTTTCACTGATGTAGAATATGATCCATTAGACACACTCATTTATAATTTTAATGTTCACCAACAAAAATCTTTCTAAAAAAGATATTATTTTTTTTTTACCTAGTCAAAAGCGTATGCGTTATCAACGTACAAAACCTGTTTTTGTGGGATTATTTTTCCTTACTATATTTGAAAGCTTCACAACCAGATTATAATCCGTATTTATTACAAATTGAAATTATAACATGAATTTTAAGGAATTAAAGATAGGGTACATCCCTTATCTTCCGGATCTTTCCCAACCTGCAGACAGAAGAAGATTTCCATATTTTGCAAAGACAAATAATATAAATTTTGAAATAGCCGACATAAATAAAAAGTATGATGTTATTTTATTGACTGCTTTTGCTGACCTGAGCCAATGGATGGTTTACAAAAATAAAAATCCGGGCACGACATTTATTTTTGAAATGGTAGATAGTTTAATCTTTTCCCCAAATCTGTTTGATAAATTATTTAAAGGCATTGGAAAATATATCATGGGAAAGGATTCTTCACTTCATTTAAATTATAGGAATATTTTTATAGAATGGATAAAAGGAGCAGATTGGGTAATTTGTTCCAGCACGGGAATAAAGAATATTATAGAGCAATGGAATAAGAATGTGGTCGTAAGTCTTGATTACATGCAAAATGAAGTAAAAACAACGAAAACCGATTATACTATAAATGGGAAAATGAAATTAGTGTGGGAAGGGCAGGGCGTGGTTTGCCAGCAAATTTTAAATTATAAAGAGCTTTTTAAACGTGTAAATTCATTTTGCGATTTATATATCATTACTGATGAAACATACCCAACGTATGGAGGACTTATCAAAAGGAGTATATCAACTATAATTGATCAATTGCCTATAACTACTTTTTTTCATAAATGGGAAATTTATAAAAATTTTGAGATGTTAATCGAATACGATTGTGGCATTATCCCTTTAAATAAAAATAATAAAATGGCCTTGTACAAGCCGGCTAATAAATTAATATCCTTTTCATTCGCGGGCTTGCCAACAGTAGTTTCCGATATACCGTCATACATTGAATTTATGGATCCCGCCGGAACAGATTTATATTGCTCTAACATTAATGAATGGGTAACTAAATTAAAAAGTATAAAGGAGATGACTGCAGAAGAAAGAGAAAATATCGCGGCAAAGAATTTAGATTATGTAACAAAGATTTATTCTAATGAAGCATTGCACCAACACTGGCATCGTGTTTTTGAAAAATTGGAATTAAAATCAAACCATCTTAATTAATTCAAATTTGAATTTTATTAAGCGATGCTTAGAAAAGTAGATATAATTATTATCAATTGGAATTCCGGCAAGCAGACAATGGAAGCAGTAGTGCCGTATTTGAATTATGAAAGCGCTACTATCCGCTGCAATGCAATCGTAGTAGATAATGCTTCTACTGATAATTCTTCTGAGCTTTTCAAAGGCCGCATTGACAATGTCATTTATAATACTAAAAATGCAGGATTTGGAAAAGCATGTAACCAGGCATTTAACCAAAGTAATGCGGATTATATTTTGTTGCTTAATCCTGATACGCTTTCAGATCCCTCTGTACTGGAAAATTTAGTTGAGTTTCTAGAAAAAAATCCTGATTATACAATAACCGGTCCGCAGCAGAAAGATAAAAATGGGCATGTTTTAAAAACATGTTGCCGGTTTCCAACTTTTAAAAGGTCTCTTTTTGAATTATTGGCTCTTTCAAAGGTGTTTCATAAAATATTTACACCTGCACTTATTATGAAAGACTGGGATCATTCGCAAAGTAAAGACGTGGATCATGTAATGGGGAGTTACATGCTTATTCGTAAATCGGTAATTGATCAGGTTGGTTTTATGGACGATGACTATTTTGTATATCTTGAAGATGTAGATTTAAGTAAACGCATTAATAATGCCGGGTTTAAAACTTATTATAGCAGCGAATATTCTATTTTTCATGAAGGCGGTGGCACCGGGCAAAAGTTAGAAGCGCAGCGGCTTTTTTATTCATTAACCTCCAGAAGAATATATTGGAAAAAGCATTTAGGGGGAATGAAGTCTTTTATATTAGTCGCTGTTTCAATAATAGCAGAACCTTTTTTAAGAGTAATAGATTCGGTAATTAAAGAAAAGAGACCTGGAATAAAAAAAATCGGTAAAGCATATTATCTGTATATTAAAAGACTAATAAACTCCTGATTTTTTTTATACTTTATAATCTCTTTGTTTTGAAAACTTTATTAAGATACAAAAATAATTCAGTGAAGAAAATAACCTGAATCCATGTTGAAAAAATAGTTAAATAGAAATCCATGAAGAAACTTATCAGCAATGGAAACAATAAAAAAGAATAATATAAAGAATATCTGAAA
>JBBPZF010000057.1:0-5572 GCA_038199105.1 Chitinophagales bacterium
GCAATTTTATAATTAGTCAGCAGGTGGCTTTGCAACACAGTTATGTCACTAAATCCAACAATCCATTTTGGGTTCTGTCTGAAATTTTTAAAAGATATTTTATCAATAATACTTCCCGTACCATAGCCGCCTCGTGCACATAGTATCGCATTGATACTATCGTCATCCATCATTTGCTGCAGGTCTGCAAGGCGCTCCGCATCACTCCCGGAAAAATAATTGTATTGATGCCCTAATGTTTTTCCAACCACAACTCTAAATCCCCATTCCTTCAAAGTTTCAATAGCAGCAGCAGCTTTTTCAGCAGGCATATAACCGGCTGGGCATGCTATACCGATGGTGTCGCCGGGCCTTAAGTATGGAGGAATTTTAATCATCTACTTTTAATTTAAGCCATTGGATATTTATTTTACAATTCTATATTTCTGTTAACTCAACTCCAGTTTCATTAACGAACAATTTGTGTTTTACTCCACACTTCAATGCATAATTTTCTTTCTGATGCCCTATAGGAAAATTAAAACAAACAGGATAATTAAATTCTTTTACTTTTTCCAAAACCATCTCATACAAATTCATTCCAAATTCCTCACCGGGATCATCCGGTTTCATTTTAAATCCGCAAATTACCAATCCTTTTAACTTCTGTAATTTTCCGCTACGCTTCAAATTCCACAGCATTCTGTCAATGTTGTAAGGATACTCGCCTACCTCTTCGAGAAATAAAATCTTGCCATCTGTATTAATATCAGATGCAGATGCAGCAAGGTTTTCAAGGATAGAAAGATTGCCACCGATTAATATTCCTTCCCCGGCTCCCATCCTGTTCTGCTGATCAGGCATCACCACATATTTCATTTCTTCCCCTACAAGGCACTTTCTTATTGAGTCAATAGAATCAATTTGGGTTTGTTCTGCCAACGACCAATCATCCGGAAAGCTGTTACACATTTTGGAATGGATGGATGCAATACCAAAGTTTGCATTAAGATGCGAATGAATAACCGTCGCATCGCTAAAGCCTATTATCCATTTTGGTTTAGAAGAAAATCTTTTGAAATCAATATCATCAATTATCCGTACCGCCCCATAACCTCCGCGGCCAAGCATAATAGCGTTGATTGCCGGATCATCCAGCATCATTTGAAAATCATTTTTCCTTTCTTCATCAGTTCCTGCAAAGGTAAAATCACGCTCTCCAACGGTCTGGCCTACACGAACTTCAAATCCCCATTCCTGCATTTTTTTAACGGCCGGTTGTATTTCTTCTATGGTAATAAAACCGGAAGGGCAGGTAATGCCAATGGTATCGCCCTTGCGCAGGTAGGGTGGAATTTTTTTTACATGCTCTGTCTCCAAAAAAGGAATATTTCCTTTTATAGCAGAGGCAACAGAAGCCAACGGAATAACAGAAGAAATAAAATGCTTTCGGTTCATCAGCCCAAATTTATAATAATAAGAAGGCTTAATCGCAACTTCTTTGATACTTCTTAACTTTTGATTTCGCATGATGCGACCTCCTGTGGCTTTTGTTGTTTGGGCATTGTAACGGTTTGCGGTATTTTTGCCAACCCAAAAAGAATTAGTATTTGGGCAACCCGATTATGAAAGAATTCAAACGATATTTAATAACTGCTGCGTTGCCGTATGCCAACGGTCCTGTGCATATCGGGCATTTGGCAGGTTGTTATCTTCCTGCAGATATTTATGTGCGCTACCTGCGGGCTAAAAGGCTTGATGTAAAATTTGTAAGTGGAACCGATGAGCATGGTGTGCCCATTACCATAAGAGCAATGAAGGAAAACATTACACCGAAGGAAGTCGTTGATAAGTATCATAAGATCATAAAGGATAGTTTTGAAGAAATGGGAATATCCTTCGATATTTTTTCCAGGACTTCCAATGCAGTACATCATAAAACAGCCTCAGACTTTTTCTTAAATCTTTATGAGAAAGGTTTATTTGAAGAAAAAGAAACTGAACAGTTTTATGATGAAGAGAAAAAAACATTTTTAGCAGATAGGTATATCACTGGAACATGCCCCGTATGCGGTTATTCAAATGCCTATGGTGACCAATGTGAAAATTGTGGTTCATCATTAAGTCCTGAGCAATTAATAAATCCGCGTAGTACGTTAAGTGATGCCGTTCCTGTAAAAAGGAAAACAACGCATTGGTATTTTCCGTTACAGGATTACGAAGCATTCTTACGTCAATACATACTCGAAGATCATAAGGAATGGAAGAACAACGTGTATGGCCAATGCAAAAGCTGGCTGGACAAAGGTTTGCAGCCACGCGCCATGACGCGTGATAGCAATTGGGGCATAAAAGTTCCAAGCCCCCCGGCCCCCGAAGGGGGAGGAGGCAAAGTATTGTATGTGTGGTTTGATGCGCCTATCGGTTACATTTCTGCAACAAAAGAATTGCTTAACAATTGGGAAGATTATTGGTGTAAAGAAGATACGAAGCTTGTTCATTTTATTGGCAAGGACAATATCGTTTTCCATTGCATCATATTTCCTGCGATGCTAAAGGCACATGGCAATTTTGTGTTGCCTGATAATGTTCCAGCAAATGAATTCCTCAATATTGAAGGTCAGAAGGTTTCTACAAGCCGCAACTGGGCTGTATGGATTGATGAGTATTTAATAGATTTTCCAGGCCAACAGGATGTATTAAGGTATGTGCTTTGTGCCAATGCACCTGAAACCAAAGACAATGATTTCACCTGGAAAGATTTCCAGGACAGGAATAACAGTGAATTGGTTGCGATTTTTGGCAACTATATAAACCGGACTTTTGTGCTGATGCACAAGCTTTGCAAAGGCAAAGTGCCGCCATTACACGGCGATTTAGTAGATAACACAGATAAGCAACTGGTACAGGAAATTTCAAATACAAAATCAAAAATTGAAAATCTTCTCGAGCAATTTAAATTTAGAGACGCGTTATTTGAAGTGATTGATCTTGCACGTAAAGGAAATAAATATTTACAGGTAAAAGAGCCATGGAAAGCGGCCTCCCCAAACCCCTCCAGGGGAGGGGCTTTGCAAAGTAATGAAGACCTGCGGAACCCTCCTCTGGAGGGCAGGGAGGCCGTAGATAATTGTCTTCACGTTTGTTTGCAGCTTTGCGCCAATCTCGCTGTTTTTATAAATCCTTTTCTTCCGTTTACCGCAAAGAAGATGATACACATGATGAAGGTGGTAGATAAAATGCTGGAGTGGGAAAATGGTGGAAGCATGAAATTATTGAGCGTAGGCTACAGCCTCAGGGCACCTGAATTATTATTCAGAAAAATTGAAGATGCAGAGATCGTTGCGCAAATAGAAAAATTAAATAAAACAAGTATGCAGGAAATTACGCCAAATGTTGATATAGCAGCAAGTACAGAAGATACAAAAGTGAGCGACGCACAGGCCGACAGTTACGAGGAAGAAAGAAAGCCTATCAAACCGGAAATAGTATTTGATGATTTTGCAAAAATTGACCTTAAAGTCGGGACCATTGTCTCTGCTGAAAAAGTTCCTAAAGCTGATAAGCTTTTAAAGCTCGAGATAGATCTGGGCTTTGAAAAGCGAATTATTCTTTCAGGCATAGCAGAGCATTTTCAACCTGAAGAAATTATAAACAAACAAGTGGTGGTGGTCGCTAATCTTGCGCCCAGGAAAATGAGAGGTATAGAAAGCAATGGTATGATTTTAATGGCTGAAAACAAAGAAGGAAAATTATATTTTGTAAGTCCTGCAGATACAATAAATCCCGGCGCATCTGTCACATAGTAGATACTTAAAATATTTTTTAATGAAACAAAACATAGGATTTATTGGATTAGGTAGCCCTTGTCACACCTATAGCATTACCACAGCAAATACAGTAAAGTTGTGCGGCAATTTTCTTATGCTTGAGCACTTGAGGCAATAGGCGAAATCATTAACCTGGCAGAAAAAAGTAGTGTGGACCCAAAACAAATGTGGAACATGTTTTCACAGACTTTATTTAATACGCCGCTTTATGCTAATTACAGTAATATTATTTGCAACAAAAATTTGAACCTGCAGCGTTCACTATGAAATTGGGACTAAAAGATATGAACCTTGTGATGGAGCAGGCTGCGGCTGCGCAACAATCCATGCCTCTTGCGCAATTACTTCAAAAAAATATGAAAGCCATTGTAGACAGTGGCAATGCAGATATTGACTGGAGTGCAGTTTCAACTGCTAAAACGAATAAATAAAAATCGGTTTTCTTTATTATCCCTTGGATTAATTTAAGAGGATGCTTTGATTTATCCACGTCATTAAATTTACCTAATTTCACATCTAATAGTTGTTTAACTAACTAATATTATGATACATAAAAGAAATATTAATAAAGTAGCGGTATTGGGCAGTGGCGTAATGGGAAGCCGCATTGCATGCCACTTTGCAGGAATTGGCTTACAGGTATTGCTATTGGACATTCCTCCAAAAGAACTTACAGATGCAGAAACAAAAAAAGGATTGTCTCTTGATAAACCTACAGTAAAAAATCGCATAGTAAATGAAGCGCTGGCTGCGGCGATTAAATCGAATCCATCTCCTGTTTTTACAAAAGATGTTATTAAAAATATTACCACCGGAAATTTTGAAGATAACATGAAGGACATCGCCGGCTGCGACTGGACGATTGAGGTAGTTGTTGAAAGACTTGATATAAAAAAACTTGTTTTTGACGAGGTAGAAAAATTCCGCAAGCCCGGAACATTGATCACTTCCAACACGTCCGGCATTCCTATCCACATGATGACAGAAGGAAGAAGCGAAGATTTCAAAAAGCATTTTTGTGGTACGCATTTCTTTAATCCTCCGAGGTATTTAAGATTGCTGGAAATTATTCCAACACCTTTTACAGATCAAAGTGTTATTGATTTTTTAATGCATTATGGTGATTTATATCTTGGCAAAACAACAGTGCTTTGCAAAGACACGCCTGCTTTCATCGCCAATCGTGTTGGGGTTTTCAGCATCATGTCTATTTTTCATATAATGGAAAAATTGGGATTGGGTATTGATGAAATCGAGGCGTTGACTGGACCTGTAATCGGTCGCCCGAAATCTGCAACATTCCGCACGGCAGATGTTGTGGGAATTGACACGTTGGTAAAAGTAGCGATTGGCGTTAAAGAGAATTGTCCTAACGATGAAGCAAAAGAAATATTTACTATTCCTGCATGGCTGCAAAAGATGGTAGATAATAAATGGCTTGGCGATAAGACAGGACAGGGGTTTTTTAAGAAAACGAAAAATGAAAAAGGTGCGACAGAAATCCTAACCCTTAATCTTGACAACTTTGAATATGGCCCAAGGCAAAGGCCAAAGTTCGCAACGCTCGAAGCTGCAAAACCAATTGATGATCTTAAGGAAAAACTGAAAATTTTGATAGCCGGAAAAGATAAAGCCGGTGAGTTTTATCGCGCATTTCATTATAGTCTCTTCTCTTATATCTGTCATCGCATTCCTGAAATAAGTGATGAATTATATAGAATAGATGATGCGATGAAAGCAGGCTTCGGCTGGGAGATTGGCGC
>JBBPZF010000058.1:0-2937 GCA_038199105.1 Chitinophagales bacterium
CGTTATGGGACCGGTCGAAGATTTTTTACCTGTTGGTTTTGATGATACCAATGCGCAAAAGGGTTTTTTGAAAATAGGAATTGGCATTCTTTCAAGGGCAGATACCTCCCGTTATTCAATTGTAACACCGTACGAAATTATCAATCCGGGTATTTGGAAAATAAAAAAGAAAGCAAGCAGAATTGAATTTATGCAAACGCTTAGTGATACTTTGTATGCATACCGCTACATTAAAACTATCACATTAATAAAAGGCAAACCGGAAATGGTGATTGATCATTCTTTAAAAAATACAGGTAAGCGCACGATAGAAACATCAGTTTACGATCACAATTTTTTTATGCTTGACAAGCAAATAACCGGCCCCGGGTTCACCATCACATTTCCTTTTAACCTCACATCAGAAGGCGGCAAGCCAGAACTTGCAAGCATTTCAGGAAACAAAATTATTTTCAATAAAAAGTTAGCTAAGAATGAACATGTTCATTATACATCATTGACAGGATACAGTGACTCCGTAAAAGATTATGATATAAAAGTTGAAAATGAAGCTACCGGCGCCGGTGCAAGAATCACAAGTGACAGGCCTTTATCGAAACTCGCTTTTTGGTCTGCCTCAACGACGGTATGCCCTGAGCCCTACATTCATATAAAGATAAATCCGGGTGAATCATTTAGCTGGAAGATTTTTTACAATTATTATTCATTAAAATAAAATCATTAAACAAAAAAAAGTGAACAGAACATCCATCCTTTTTTCTTTCTTTCTTTTAATGGTAACCGGCTGTACTAATGATAAGACTTCGATGCAGCCTGGCAAAGACTATCCCGTATATGGAGGAAATAAGGAGGGCAATCGTTATTCACCTTTGGATCAAATAAATGCCACTAACGTAAAAAATCTGCAAGTAGCATGGATGTATAATGCTGCAGAAATTCCTGATCCGAATGACTCAAAACCACAAAGGCCGAAAGCAATTCAATGCCAGCCGATAGTTGTAAATGGTGTGTTGTATGGTACTACATCCGATCTTAAGTTATTTGCATTAGATGCAGGTACAGGCAAAGAAAAATGGAAGTTTGAGCCGCCAAAAGATGCCAAAAAATATAATGTGATAAATGTAAACAGGGGTGTTGTGTATTGGGAAAGCGGTAACGATAAACGCATACTTTACAGCGCCGGCTCAAATTTATATGCAGTGGATGCAGGCAGTGGAAAACTCATAGGCGATTTTGGAAACAAAGGGATCGTTGATCTTCATGAAGGGCTGGCGCCGGATGCAGATCATGATGTAAGCAAGCTCTCGGTAACGGCAAATACACCGGGAGTTGCTTATAAAAATCTTTTGATCATTGGCTCTGCGGTTGCTGAGTCTGGCGATGCACCGCCCGGTAGCATACGGGCTTTCGATATTGTAACGGGAAGTTTACAATGGGTTTTTCACACCATACCCCATCCTGGCGAATTTGCCTATGGTACCTGGCCAAAAGATGCCTGGAAAAATATTGGTGCAGCTAACAATTGGAGTGGATTGACACTTGATGAAAAAAGAGGCATTGTTTTCTTTGGTACCGGTTCACCGGCCTCTGATTTTTATGGTGGCAATCGTGAAGGCGCCAATTTATTTTCTGATTGCGTAATGGCCCTTGATGCTGCGAGTGGAAAAATGAAATGGTATTATCAAACCATTCATCATGATCTTTGGGACCGCGATGAACCTTGCCCGCCGAATCTTGCCACTATCAATCGCAACGGAAAAAAAATTGATGTAGTGGTTCAGGCAACAAAAGATGGATTGGTATATGTATTGAATCGCGATGATGGCACATCCCTTTTTCCAGTTGAAGAAAGGCCCGTTCCAACAGACGGACTACCCGGCGAGCATCCATGGCCAACACAAAAATATCCTCTTAAGCCACTTCCGCTTTCACACCAGGTATTTACTGATGCTGACATAACGAATGTTTCGCCTGAGGCAAATGCATTTGTGAAAGACCAGTTCATGCAATACAGATCAGATAATAAATACACGCCGCCCAGTCTAAAAGGAACTTTATTATTTGGATATAGCGGCGGTGCAGAATGGGGGGGAAATGCCATAAGCCCGGATGGCATTTTTTACCAAAATACAAACGATGATCCCTGGATATTGCAGATGATTGATACGGCTGCAAGAAATAAAGAATTTGCTTCTATGTCTGGAGGCAATGCATTATATGCTATGAATTGTGCGGCGTGCCATGGAGAAGACAGGAAAGGAAATGGTACACAATTTCCAAATCTTATTGATATAGGTAAAAAAAGAAGCACAGCAGAAATTCAATCAATATTAAAAACAGGCAGCGGGCGAATGCCTTCATTTCAGCGGCTCTCAGATGATGACCGCACTGAAATTGTGAACTACCTGCTGAATGCCAAAGTGCCCAACAGGCTGCAGCCGTTTAATGCGCATAATGAAGTGAGCGCTTCAGTAGAAGAAAAAAATAAAGCCTTTGGCTTTGAGCCTGCTTATGTAAATAAGGTTTGGAAAAAATTGACTGACCCGGATGGCTATCCCGGCATAAAGCCACCATGGGGAACGCTTAATGCCATTGATCTGAATACGGGAGATTATCTATGGCGCGTTCCCTTAGGCGAATATCCTGAACTAACGGCAAAGGGTATCCCAATAACCGGAACTGAAAGTTATGGTGGCCCGGTAGTAACTGCCGGCGGCCTGGTATTTATAGCCGCTACAAGGGATGAAAGGATTCGCGCCTTTGATAGAAAAACAGGAAAGGTTGTTTGGGAATACCAGCTTCCTGCCGGCGGCTTTGCAACGCCAATCACTTACGAAGTAAACGGAAAACAATATATTGTAATAGCGGCCGGTGGCGCAAGAGGCTTGAAGGCTGGTGGAAATTACATTGCATTTAGTTTGAAATGAAGCAAGAAAA
>JBBPZF010000059.1:0-3440 GCA_038199105.1 Chitinophagales bacterium
ATATTCCAACTTTTTGCAATTGCTATTTAAGCACGCAAACAATTCATAAATCATCGGTGATTTGAAGCAGGTTTAAACCAGGCAACCCTAACCGGTAGTTCAAAAAAATCACTTCAGCCTGCACAATTGATTACGGACATTTATGTGGATGCTGATGAAAGTAACAATTTAATAGAAATAAAAAAGAGTGAGGTAAAATAAACTACAAGGCAAATTATATTGCTGATTATTTTTTAACTATATCCAATGCCATCAGTTATTTACACCCTGATATAGATCTTCTTTTTATTCATCCAATAGCCCACGCTCCAGCAAAGCAACATATAAGCTATAGCAAAAAGAAGTGAGCCAAGGTAATCGCCTGCATAGATAAATATATTATGGTAAAGCCATCCATACAAGCTGTATCGCGGTGTAATGGGAATCATGTAAAGTACTGTAACCAATAACTCGGATAACAGATAAATTGTCAATGGATTTTTGCCAAAGACCTGGAAGAAATTTGTCCATGAAACCTTTTGTGCAAACTGGGTGATGTAAGTGAGCGTTGCTAAAATGATACAATCTAACCCGATCGTATAAACGACGAAACTGCTGGTCCAAAGCTTTTTATTTATTGGTAATAACAGATCCCAGAAATAGCCACAGACCAACAATGCAGAGCCGGCCAGTAATAGTTTTGTTAATCCTTCATAAGTATTTCCTTTTTGCTGTATCCATTTTCCAACAACAAACCCGCCAACAACATTGCCAATTGCGGGCAGGGTGCTTAACCAGCCTTCGGGATCAAAAGCCACACCTTCACCATGGTACATATGTGGTTCTCCCATCAGCCATTTGTCCAATTTTATGCCGGCATTTCCCTCCAGGCTTAGCGGGTCGCCTACATCGCCAAACTGGTAAAGTATCATCCAGTAAAGAAATAAAAGTGCTACACTAATAATAATTGTAGTCCTTGTTTTTAAATAATAAAGCATAAGCGATGCAATGCCATAGCACAAAGCTATTCGTTGCAAAACGCCCATTATTCTTGTCTGGCTTATAGGAAATGAAATGATGTTATGGTTTTTATCGAGCTTGAAAAATGGAAACCAATACATTAGGTAACCCAACAAAAATATAAGTGCAGTTCGTTTTAAGATTCTTAATACAACCTGGGATTGTGAATGCATTTCCCATTTATGCGTGCCAAAACTCATCGCATTACCTACGGCAAAAAGAAAGGACGGAAACACAAGATCAGTAGGAGTAAAGCCATGCCAGTGCGCATGATGCAATGGTGAAAAAGTTGTGTCACCATTGCCGGGTGTGTTCACAATAATCATAAAGCAAATCGTCATACCGCGAAAGACATCCAGTGAAAGATTTCTTTGCGGAGCAGTAATATTTTTCATAAAATATATAGTTATAAAATCTGGAGAATATAATCGGGATTAAATATACACTCTAATCAAATTAATATTTAATTGAAAAAAAAAGAATTGTCGCTCCATCAATTTAGCTAATTAGTTTGGGTTGTTGCAAAAAAGTAAAATTGTTTTCTGAACTTGCCTCGAATAACTATACCGGCATAAACGGAACAGCGTTTATGATAGGCAAATAATCTATCAAAATCTTCTATGACTCTTTCTGAAAAAATTAATTATAAAATAGCATTGCAAAAAAAATGCATCGCCATACTTGAAGAAAGAATTCATTCTATAAGATTTGCAATGCAGGAAGCACAAGCTGCCGCCAATAATGAAGAGAAAAGCAGTGCCGGGGACAAGTACGAGACCTCAAGGGCAATGAATCATTTGGAAAAAGACATGCAGGCATCCCGGCTGTCGGCAAGCCTCAAAGAGTTAGAAAACCTTATGCTCGTTGACTGTAATACAATTTGCGATAAAGTACAAAAGGGAAGTTTTGTGCGATGTGATAAAGCTTCCTACTTTCTTGCAGCCGGCCTGGGTAAAGCATTATTTGAAAACAAAATGGTATTCCTTGTTTCCCCCAATGCACCCATCGCTGTGAAACTATCTGGTAAGCAGGCCGGTGATACATGTGAATTTAATAATGACCACCTGATGATAATAGAAGTATACTGATAATGATTTAAATTTTAAAAAATGCGGTAGGGGCAGGTCGCGACCTGTCCCTACTAAATGTTACATTCGCAGATAAAACATCAACAAAAAAATAAATAAAATGAGTGAGTCAAAATTATCAACCGGGGAAATACAAACGAAGAAGGGTATATTAAAATTTGAACTGTATGATGATGCCGCACCAGGTACTGTAGCCAATTTTAAAAAACTTATTAGCCAGGGGTTTTATGATGGGTTAACCTTTCATCGTGTTATACCCGATTTTATGATACAGGGAGGTTGCCCAGATGGAACAGGTGCAGGCGGCCCCGGCTATACAATCAATTGCGAAACCAAAGGCGCCAAACAGGCCCATGACCGAGGTGTTATGTCAATGGCACACAGGGGACCTAACACCGGCGGCTCGCAATTCTTTATTTGCCACAATCGTTCTAATACGAAACATCTTGATGGAGTGCACACGTGCTTTGGAAGGGTTACCGAAGGACTTGAGTTACTCGATGAAATCAAAGGTGGAGACATTATGGAAAAAGTAATATTAACCTGAGGATGCTTTTTCATTTCATAAAAAAATGACATAGGAAACCTATGCCATTTAATAAAGAAAATCTGGAGGTAATAACTAATTATTACATTCCAAAGAGTAGAGCAATGATAGCCATCAAACCATAGAAGCCAGTAATAATTCCGATAGCTACCAGTGTGTCTGTAACTTCTGTTTTGTAAATTTTTTTCATACTTACAGTTTAAATTAAAAAAATATTTAAATGAAGTATTTCGAAGGAAATTGGAAAAATAAAAATTTGTAGTTTTAACGGGAAGGATTAGGGTATTGTTCTTATGCCACGAAATTAATAATTTATAGCTTAAAAAACAAATATTCTGAAAATGAAAGAGTGGAACAGGTTTGCGGGAATCGCACTTCTGTTCAAATGGTAATTCCATTTAATGAACTAATATATTTTTATAGCTAATTAATTACAGTATCTTGTAAATAAGACACCTGCCGCTATTAGATAAAAGAGTATCTTGGTTTTTTATAAGCACTTTAAATTATTTATTATGAATCATGTTTCAGACATTCTTAAGAGGAAGGGCAGCAATGCAATTTCCGTTCTCCCGGACACTGCCGTTCTGGAAGCCTTAAAGGTTATGGCTGATAATAATATAGGATCAGTTTTGGTAATGGAAAATAATAAATACATGGGCCTGATTACAGAGAGGGATTATTCACGGAAAGTAATTTTGAAAGGCAAAAATTCTACTGACACAAAGGTGAAGGAAATTATGACGTCAGATTTGCCGCATATAAACCCTGATGACACTGTTGAGCATTGTATGGAGCTAATGACA
>JBBPZF010000060.1:0-3428 GCA_038199105.1 Chitinophagales bacterium
CCTATCTCTCTTGCTTCCTTATGCTTTATGCTATCTACTTTTACAAGCCTGTGTTGTTGTTCCATCGTTTTGCGGTCGATGGTTTTCTTTTCAATCATCTCATTCCAAAAACGATTGGCCCATTCTATTACTTGTGTATCAATAACTTTTTGTCTCAATTTGGTGACTGCTTTTTCTTCAAATTCACCAGTTAAGGAAATACCTGGAGCTATTGTCAAATGTTTTGCAGATCCATTTTTGAGCGGGCAATTATACTCGATCACGGATTCATCCTCAAAAATATCTTCATTAGCCTCAGCAGTCCCGTGTACAACAATTCCATAAAACTTTAATTCGTCTTGCAGTAGATAAGCATCTACTAAAGGTTGTCCAAAAAAAATTGATTTTCCAGGATCTAACGTCATTTGCCCATACGCAATAGCGCCCTTATGTGGAATTCCATCTGTAAACAAGAAATCTGATAGATTTGATATTGCAGCAACTAAATTCTCAAGACTATGTTGTTGGTCATCTCGTGTAAAAATCATTATACTGTCTGAATACAACGTCATAGTTACGTTCACGTCAAAATCTGCTTCTGATTCGTAATCCACAGAGAATACTGCTTCAACAGAGCTAACAGTTTTAGAGACATTTTGCATTAGTTCATAAACTTCATTATGACTCATTCTTGTCAGTATGTCCTTAAAACCCATAATGTCAATAAAGCCAACATATCTATAAGCGGTAACTTCCCATGGGGTTGTTTTTTCAACTTGCTTTTTACCTCTTGTATTTTTCATTGTTCTTAGCTTGTTACTGAGGTGATAGTAATCAAATAATGTGAAATAGTTTTTTTGACTCAATCTGACGGTTGTCAGCCAAGCTTCTCGTTTTTTAATTCCTGCAATTCCATTTCTAATTTTTCTTTTGTTTTAATAAAATAATTATCCAAATCGTCAATAGAATTGATAGTTTTGAATGTGTCATTTTGTTTTATTGAAATAATTTCATTTTCTAAGATGTTTATATGACGGCGAAGGTTACTAATTGCTGCTTTCAGTTTATCTTTCTCTGAAACTGTTTCCGATTTAGATTTGAAATAATTTCTTTTTTCCAAATCGACGAGGATTTCAGTTATTGTTCTTAGGTCATTTGCCTGATATGCTTTCATAAGTTCTATAAATATCGCTTGGGCCGCATCTTTAAATTCATCGTTAACCTTATCTGGATGACATAAAAATGTTGCTTTCCTAAATTTATTTTTAAGTTCTTGCTTCTCTTGGTCACTTAATTCAAATTGCTGTTTCTCTTTTTCATTTTCAACTTGTTCTCTATATTGTCTTTCATCCTTTTCAGCTTCGTCATATTTTGCTTTGTCCTTTTTGAATTTCAGCTTTCGAAGTCTTAGAATTTCTAGAAGGATGTTGCCTAACTCAATAGCATGTCTATGTTGAAATCTGAAAGTATTTTTTCCAATTCAATTTTTTCATTGTCAAAAGCATTTAGTTTGTTTTCTAAATTTTTTATTTCGAGTTTCAATGCTCCAATTTCAGGGTCGGTCCAAATGATTAACTGTTGATTATGTGAAATGAAGTTTTGAATTTTTAAAATTGCAGACGAGAATTTTTCCTGTTGTATCTCTTTAATGATTTCAAAAAGGTCAGTATTAAAATCATATTCTGACAGTTTACTTACCGCTTGTTTCATGTCTGCAATATCTTCAAGGAGAATATAATTTTTAATTATCTCCAAACGCCTGATAATTTTATTTAAGGGAAAAATAATGTCTGTAGTTGGGGCATCTGGATAATACTGCCGACGAATTGGTTGAATTCATTAACGAACTGCTGCGCTAATATTGTGTCATCGTAGTTAATGATTACATTTTCAAAATTACTTTCTGCCTTGTAGCTCCAATTATAAGAACCTGTTATAACAGTACAATGGTCAACAATGCAAAATTTATTATGCATTAATTGGGTCTCGCCGTTTCCAACTCTGAAATAATGCGAATTGTATTTCTTTAATTGGTCAAAATCAATTTGTGAATTGAGATTGATTCTGTCGTCAGAAATAATTAGAGAGACGGTACAACCATTTTTTGCTCTTTCTAAAAGCCCGTTAAACAGGTTTTTATTGGTAAACCAGGCAACAGCTATAAAAATTGATTTTTTTGCTTTCGAAATTTCCTGCTCAATACGTTCTGCTATGTTATCAAATACGGCGAAAGAACTCATGCCTTAACTTTTTAATTGTTTCAAATTCGGCTTCAGCTATTTCAGCACCATCAATATCTCCAAGTTTTCTCTTCGCAATTATCTTATATTCGTAAAACTTTCGATTGCAGAAGATATGGCCTCCACCTTTCTCTATTGCCATAGAAAAGTCATCCACTGAGCCGATATAGTCATTTAAATAATACTTGCACAGTCCTTTTAAAAAATAGCAATCACCTTTAAAAAAATTTGGGGAAGAAAATTTAGCATGGTTAAGCGAGCAGTAAACATTAGCATAGTTTGGGTTGATTTCAATTGCATTTTTAAAATCATCAATAGCACTTTCATATTCGGAATTATTCATTTTAGCCTTTCCACGACGGTAATATGCATCAATATAATTAGGATTAATTTCAATTAATTTATTATAATCATTTACGGCTCCAGCATAATCCTTTATGTCATTTTTTGCAAGTCCACGATTGAAATAATAATTAACATACTTCGGATTAATTTCAATTGCTTTTGTATAATCAGATATAGCTCCATCATAATCACTTAATAAGCCCTTGGCAATTCCACGACAATCATACGCATTATCGTAATATGGATCCGTTTTTATCGCTTTGTTGCAATCAATTATAGCTAGTTCATAATTCGCTATTATAATGTTTGCAACTGAGCAATACAGATATGCGAACTTAAATGTTGGATTAATTCTAATGAACTTCTGCAACAACACAATAGCTTTCTCGGTGTTTTCTATGTTTACATCATACACATCCCTCTTAAAAGGATGAGGAATAATAAAGTTATGATAGTCCGAATTATATTCTAATAAAAAACAAAAATTTTCCAGGTTATTACCAGCATCTATCTTATTAATTAAACAAAAGGCTTCATTGAAAAACGCTTCGATTCCTTTAAAAATAATTTTATTCGAAAGATTTAATAAATTTTCTGCTCTAACTAAATTATTAGATCCATTGTGGATTATTGAAGTATTATTTTCCTTGTTTTCTTCCATTATTAATGTGAAAGTAAAAAAGCATTTACAAAGAAGTTAAAAAATAATATTTATAAAGCCTATAGAGTAACGTTTTATTTTTTAAACAGCTTATCAAATCTTTCCTTATTAATGTCATACATTCTTTTGTATTGGTGATAACAATTGCAAAGGTCATTATCAATATGTCTTATTTCTACCTTAATATTAAGACTTGCAGCTAA
>JBBPZF010000061.1:0-4171 GCA_038199105.1 Chitinophagales bacterium
ACATTTATAAAAAGATCGTTCCACTTTATAAATGGACCAAAGCGGCCTTTGCCTTTGGTGATTGGCTTTTCATCGTAATAACCAATAGGAGCATCTTCTTTTTGCTTGGCAGTAATTATTTCCTTCGCCCTGTCTAAATCTATTTCCAGTAAATCTTCTCCCTTCGGGATAGAAATAAATTGTTCGCCAAATTTCACATAGGGCCCAAACCTGCCGATGTTTACGGACACTTCCTGGTTCTCATATTCTCCCAGCGTGAGCGGAAGCTTAAATAAATCAAGTGCATCTTCCAGTGAGATTGTTTCTATGCTTTGGGTGGTTTTAAGTTTCGCAAACTTTGGTTTTTCTTCATCATCCTGTGCACCGATTTGCACCATAGGCCCGTATCTTCCCATTCTTGCGAATACAGGTTTTCCGCTTACGGGATCGGTCCCTAATTCACGCTCACCTTTTGCGCGGTCTGCATTTTCAAGCGTATGCTCTACATTTTCATGAAAGGGTTTGTAGAAGGCGCCCACCATAGTGCTCCATTGCTGCTTGCCTTCGGCAATCTTATCGAACTCTTCTTCTATGTTGGCGGTAAATGAATAATCCATCACCGTAACGAAATGGAGGTTTAAGAAATCAGTAACTACGAGGCCAAGGTCCGTGGGAAACAATTTAGATTTTTCTGCTCCTGTATTTTCCTGGATAGTTATTTTCTCTACCTGGCCATTTTTTAATTTCAATATTCTTACATTTCTTTTTACGCCTTCCTTATCTCTTTTTTCTACATAGCTTCTTTTGATAATTGTACTGATAGTTGGGGCGTAGGTACTTGGCCTTCCGATACCAAGCTCTTCAAGCTTTTTCACAAGAGATGCTTCTGTATATCTTGCAGAGGGCCGCGTAAATTTTTCAGTCGCAGTCATATTTTCAAATCCCAGTTGTTGGCCGATATTCATTGCAGGAAGCCGGCTTTCACTTCCCATAGATTCGCTATCGCCTTCCTCATCATCGGCTGATTCATGATAAACTTTCAAAAAGCCATCAAACTTCAAAACCTCACCGGTAGCTGTGAGCTCATCTTCAATGGTACTTATTTTAATTTTTGCTGTTGTTTTTTCAAGTATTGCATCGCTCATTTGGCTGGCAATGGTTCTTTTCCATATCAGGTCATAAAGCCTCGATGTTTCGGGATCATTGATAGAAGAATCAGACATCTCAGTTGGCCTGATTGCTTCATGAGCTTCCTGGGCACTTTCATTCTTATTTTTATATTGTCGCAACTGGAGATATTTACCACCATAGCTTTTTACAATTTCATTTTGTATTTGATCTTTGGCCGTTTGGCTTAGGTTTAAGCTGTCAGTACGCATGTAAGTAATCTTACCGCTTTCATACAATTTTTGCGCAACAATCATTGTCTTACTCACACCGTAACCAAGTTTCCTGCTTGCTTCCTGCTGAAGGGTAGAAGTAGTGAAAGGCGCTGCAGGAGTTCGTTTGCCGGGTTTTACTACTATATCTTTTACAGAATATTCTGCGCCTTTACATTTTTCAAGAAAATTTTCGGCATCCTCAATAGTTCGCTGTTTGCCATCTTCTGCTTTAAATGAAATTGATTTTCCATTAGAATCCACTGCGTCAAGTAAGGCTTCTATTTTAAAGCTGCTTGTGACATTAAACTGGTTTATCTCTCTTTCTTTTTCAGCGATCAATTTCACGGCTACACTTTGCACTCTTCCCGCGCTGAGACCACCTTTCATTCCAATTTTTCTCCATAGCACAGGAGATAATTCAAAACCAACCAGCCTGTCTAAAATTCTTCTTGCTTGTTGGGAATTTACAAGATCCATGTTTATTATTCTCGGATTTTCGACAGCATTTTTTATTGCTGATTTTGTTATCTCATGAAAAACAATCCGCTTTGTCGTTTTTACATCAAGACCTAATACCTCCGCCAGGTGCCAGCTTATACTTTCGCCTTCACGGTCCTCATCCGATGCCAGCCATACTTCATCTGCTTTTTTTGCAAATTGCTTTAGTTCTTTTACCACCCTTGCTTTATCATCGGGCACTTTATAGCGGGGGGCAAAATGATTATTTACATCTATCCCCATATCATCTTTTTCGAGGTCGCGAATGTGCCCATAGCAACTCCTGACCTCGAAATCGCTTCCAAGTATCTTTTCAATTGTCTTTGCTTTGGCAGGTGACTCAACTATTAATAAATTCTTTGCCATAATGATTTTTTCTCCCTTTTTTGTCCTTATTCAAATGTGAAATATCGAAAAAAATAATCTACCTGTGTCTGCTGCAATATTAGCCTAAAAATTAAAAATGGAAATTTTCTCCTTAAATTGGCAATCTTTGTTTAGGTTGCTATCTTCGCGATGGCTCCCAAAACCAAACATATCTATCCTTTTATCCTGTTTATTTCAATTGAGTGAATATTCATTTTCAATTAAAATGGACAGGCAAAACCAACAGTTGCAAAAATCAAATACAAAATTTCGGCTTTGTATCAAAAAACACAAACACTTTAAATGAAGGTTGTAATAGTAGGATCAGGCAATGTAGCTCATGTTTTATGTGCACTTATCCAGAAAGCAGGGCATCAAATCACCCAAGTTATCAGCCGTAATATTGATCATGCAAAAGAGCTGGCGGCAAAGTATGATGCCCAATCAGGAACTTTGCTTGATGAAAAATTTGCTGACGCAGATATATATATAATCGCCGTAACAGATGCAGCGCTGGAGTCGAGTGAGAAACTCAAAGGGCTGAAAAATAAATTTAATGTTCACACCGCCGGCTCAGTTTCGATAAATGTTCTTAAAAACTGCTCGCCTACCTATGGAGTACTTTATCCTTTGCAGACACTTTCAAAGGAGACAGAACATATCCCTGATATTCCTTTTCTTATAGAAGGAAATAATAAAGAAACATTAGAAAAGATCAGGGAGTTTGCAAATTCACTTTCTAACAATGTAATAGATTCTACCGACGAGGAAAGATTGCGCTATCATGTAGCAGCCGTATTTGCCGGAAATTTTACCAACCATCTTTACGCGATAGCTGAAGCATTTTGCAAAAAGGAAAAAATCAGTTTTAAGAATTTGTTTCCGTTAATGAATGAAGTAACTAATAAAGCAAACAATTTTTCTCCGCGGGAAGTACAAACGGGTCCGGCTATAAGAGAAGACATAGTAACCCTTAACCGCCATTTGCAAACACTTGGTCCCCATCCTGACCTTAAATACATTTATCTTAAACTTTCTGAAAGCATCTTAAAACTGCACGAAAAAAATAGATAATTTCTTTTTCGATTTCTTTACCTAAAAAAACCGGTTACCAAAATCGTAAGGCATTTCGTGTGCTATAGCTTAGTTTTGCAGCCGAAAAGCAAGGAAGATGTACAACGTTAAGTTTAAATTTGAGCAGAAAGGCCTGGAACCAGTTACTTTAGAAAATGTGGAACCCGATCAATCAATACTGGAAATAGCATTAAAAAATGATATAGACCTTCATCACAATTGCGGGGGTGTATGTGCCTGCAGTACCTGCCATGTATATGTTGAAAAAGGGGAAGAATATCTTCCCGAACTCACGGATCGAGAAGAAGATTTTATAGACCGGGCCATAAATCCAAAATTGATTTCGAGGCTTGGCTGCCAATGTATTTTGGAAGATGGCGAAGGCGAAATAATTGTAACCTTACCCGACCAAACTCAATTCTTAGGTGAATAATTAATTTACTAATACCCATAATAATTTCTACAATGACTTATGAACTTCCTATCCACTGGAACGATTATGAAGATATAGCAATGAAGCTTTACGAAAAGTTTGGTGATGAGTTTGACGAAGGTAAAATTTACCGCATACGGTTTACAGACCTTCGCAAGTGGGTGCTGGAGATTCCATCATTTGCAGGCAAGCCGGAAGAAAGTAACGAAGGCCACCTGGAGATGATACAAAGCGGTTGGGTGTATGAATGGAGGGATAATCAAAAATAGCCATTAGCTTCTTACAAAATTTTGTGTCTATGAATGTTCTTGCCAGGTTGCGTAAGGTGAAAGTTTTTGTATTTGATATGGATGGCGTTCTTACAGATGGAAGCTTGCTGGTGGATTACGAAAATAAGTGGCTGCGCAAAATGAATATAAAAGACGGCTATGCGTTACAG
>JBBPZF010000062.1:0-2552 GCA_038199105.1 Chitinophagales bacterium
ATCATTCTTCTGGATAACAGGGTCAGAGACCAAATTGCCACCCGTAGAATTCGCATAATTAAATATCGGGGGTCACGCCACGGAACAAGCGAATATCCATTTGTTATAGATGATGAAGGACTTTCAGTAATTCCCATCACGTCAGCAGGGCTTAATCAACCGGGCACAGACAAGAGGGTTTCGACAGGCATTCCATCGTTTGGCAAATTGTTCAAGAGTGGTAAAGGTTACACCAGGGGTAGTACCATACTGGCTTCGGGCACTGCAGGCTGCGGAAAAACAAGTTTTGCAGGGGCATTCGCACTGGAAAGTTGTAAACGTGGGGAACGATGCCTTTTTTTCTCCTATGAAGAATCAGCAGGGCAACTCATTCAAAACATGAAATCTATCGGCATTGATTTTGCGCCAGCGATAAAAAAAGGACTCTTAAAGATTGTGGCTCTCAGACCTTCCTTTCTTGGTTTGGAAATGCATTTACTGAATGTTTATAAGTTGGTTGATAGTTTCAAACCAAAGGCCGTGGTCATAGATCCTCTTTCAAGTCTCGTTGGAGAAGGTGACGAGCGTGAAGTGAGCTCTATGATTACCCGTATGATTGACCTCTTTAAATCCAACAGCATCACTACGTTTTTTACAAGTCTTGTTTCTGGAGCCTTTCAAAGTAACCCAAGTGGCGAAATAGGTGTTTCATCTTTGATTGACACCTGGATTACTGTGAGAATGGTAGAAGATAAGGAAGGTCTAAAACGCACCCGTGAAGTTTTCATTGTTAAGTCTCGTGGCACTAACTATGATGGTGATGTCCACAAATTTATTTTGAGTGCTAATAGAATTATTTTGATGCCAAATGATGGTAAAGCTAAATTAAGCACCAATAAGAAATAAGCACCAATAAGAAAAAGGATATTGATAAAAATGTTGCAGAGAATAAAAAAAATAATTAACAATCAATGAAAACAGTTCAGCCTACATTCATTGTAGGTATTGGTGGCTCAGCCGGTGCGCTTAACGCATATAAGGCTCTGCTGGATGCAATGCCGCATGATACAGGTATGGCCTTTGTTATTATTTCTCACATGAACCCCACCGCCCATAGCCAATTAGCTAAAATACTACAGAGGCAAACGAAAATGTCAGTAACCGTGGCTGCTGAGGCAATGCCGATCCTTACGAATCATGTTTATGTAATTCCTCCGGATTCAGATCTTACTATGGATAACTATCGCTTCAAAGTAGTCTCCCCTCGCAGTGGCAGGATTAAACAGGTAGATATATTTTTTATTTCCCTGGCAAATGAAATGAGTGATCGTGCTGTCGGCATTGTCCTTTCGGGATATGGCGGCGATGGCACTGCAGGCTGCAAGCACATCAAAGCCAACGGAGGAACAACCTTTGCCCAGGATATGTCTGCCGAAGTTGACCACATGCCTCTCAGCGCCCAGGCAGCAGGCTGTGTTGATTTCGTTTTACCCCTTAACAAAATTCCTGATAAGCTAAAAAGTTTTGCAGCTGCGCTTAAAATTTAGAAACGATTTGCAAAATCCGAAAGTATTAAAGTGCAAGTTAAATCCAACTAGTCCTCGTTTGCAACGAGGACTAAATGATTATGATATTTATTAGCTTGCAATAATGAGTGGAGATAAATATACAATTGGAAATAAATCAAGCTGCTATTTAATATATGTTTACAGCAACGCAAAGGACTATGAGGGAAGAAAGGGATTAGTACAAATTGAATTCGCTTATTGATCAGAAGTGTGAAAGTCCTCGTTACAAACGAGGACTAGTTGGGAGGCTTCCGGCCTGTCGATGATCAATGCTTTTATTCCGCCAAAATCAAAACTCGTACTTGACAGATCAATAGGAATAGAATGGAGTTTCCACTGACAAGCTATTGTTTATTTTTTTCATTGTACCTCCGCAACACACGTAACACAATGCTTAATATTTTTTTTTCCTCGTTCATGCCGATCAGTTCGATCTCTTTCCACACATCTTTGAAAACAAGAACCAGTAGTTCTTCAGCTGTGCTCACTTCCAAAGTCTTCGTTAGCAGAAATCCATAGATTTTAGGCGCGTGTTTGTCATATAGTGCATCCAATAGATTTAAACCCAATGCATCACGGGGAGCAACATTCATTGTTTGTTCATTTTGAATGAAAAAATAATCGTGTACCTGGGGAGGGGTGTTAGAAGGATAGCATGGAGGAGCGGTCTACAGAATATAACTGGTGGAAAACCAGATTTATTATGATCCAATTGTCTGGATACAATATTATATAAACTTAGAGAGAAAAGCAAATTATTTTTATGCCGCTGCATGTGTTCCTGAAAAAAGGTTTCATTATCATAACCCGTCCACCGCCCTTGCGTGTTTGTGCGGATGGCTTTGTGGCCCGGCAATCACCAATGGGAATCCATCCCCACGCCGTTGATTTCTATGACAAAAACAAAACAATTTTAGGCTGTTTTTTTCACATATAATTCCTGTTTATTCACAACTGCTATTACTCTTGCTAACAATTTATTTTTTACTGCATTGAGTACACTCA
>JBBPZF010000063.1:0-2679 GCA_038199105.1 Chitinophagales bacterium
AATGCTTTGCGTGAAGTCATAATAATATTCAAGATTTACATCATCAGTTTCTACAAAAGGTGCCAGCACCCAAACAAAAAGATCCTCCGGAAGATTAGGCATACAAATAATTTAATGGGCATTTATCATCAGACCTTTTGCAGAAATGTGTTGTTTAATTTTTGCATAATGAAATCAGTAAATTTATATTCAGATAAAATTTCCTGCGGTAAAAAAGAAGCGCCTTGTATTTCGTGAAAGCAGTTATTGGCGCTACAAAAACATTTGAATGGCGCAGCCATCGCCCATTCTGTAGATGGATAAAAAAAAGTAAATTCATCACCTGCCGCAATATCACGCAGGCAACTCAATTCCATTTTTGCGGTGTCAAAAAAAACATTCGGGTTACAACTGTGGTTTATATATTGTAAAAATTCCGGGTAAAGTATTATGTGCAAATCATCACTCACCTGCCCAGTATATTTATTTGGATGAGGCAGTTTATCCAATGCTTCAAAGGTGGCAAAAATGTCACCTTGGTTATAAGCAACTGCTGCATGTAAAGATTTTTCTTTTGTAATTATATTCTCGCAAAGTGTGGCAAATCCGTAGTGAATTAATTTACTTAAATGAGTGAGAGAGTAAGCTTCATTGCTCATAGACGTAGGGTGCTTTATTTATATATCTAAATTATTCTAAAAATGATATGGTAGCCTGTTTATAGTAAAAAAACTTATACACAAATGTGCATAGAAAAGTTATTGCGTGGAGGTTGTTAGGGTTGATGAGTTAAATGGTTTAATAGGTTGATTGGTGCGACCTTCATGAATTGGCAGGTTAATAGATTGAATGATCAACGTCAACAGAAAAAAAATTTATCCTTTTCAGCTAATAAACTTATAAGCCTTATCAACTAATAAACTTGTAAACTTATAACCAACAATCAAATAAACTTTAAACTTATCAACTAATAAACCTGTAAACAAATCAACTAATAAACTTGTCAACAAACCAACCAACACAACTAATCAGTAACCGGCAAGCTAATGCTATAAATTTCGGTAGTGCCTTTTTTACCCCGCAATTGCGTTTCAGTAATTTTTTTAAAAATGTATTTAGATTTTACTTTCATAAATTCATCATAGATCTTCTTTGTAATTAAAAGTTTTTCTCCATAAATATTACATAATGCAACTACACGTGCCGCCGTATTAAGGGTGTTTCCGTGATAAGCAATTTCTTTTTTTAGTCTTCCTATTTCTACAACCGTTACCATGCCGATACTCATACCTGCTTTGAATTCGGGAACGATACCGTATTTTTTAAAATAGTAATCGGATTCATTTATAAGTTTTGTAGTGAAAGCCCAAAATGCATCTATAGATTGAATGATCGATTTCATTCTTGATAATTCCCACGTCAAAACAGCCTCATCACCTACGTATTGGTATATCTCGGCATTGTAAGCGTGCACAACTTCGAGGTCGGAAAAGCAATCCTGGATGAGATTACTATAAGCTAAATGGCCAAGCTTTTCGGCAATAGTTGTTGACGAATTAAGATCAATAAACATAAAAATTCTGTACTCCTCCTGTGGATTAAAAAACCTGCCGGTAAGAAGCTTGATAAAATTATTCTTCCCAATCAGCCGGATGATCTCAATTAAAATAGCAAAAAATATGTTAGCAAGTAATACGTATAGGTTCAGCACAAAAGAGCCGGGGGAGAATACATGTTTGTAAAAATTGCTCCAGGTATTTTCAATCATAGAAATTACAGAATAGAAACTAAGCGTTAAAAATGTAATGGCGATTAACTGGACAGTTATCACCCGCACAATTAATAATATGAAGGGAAATTTTCTCCTGAGATTTTTTTCAAAAAAATATTGTAACGTCCCGAAAATGAATCCAGGCACAATCGCGAATGCGGGAAGAAGGATGATAAACCAACGGATTGGAATGTTGATCCCGCTTTGCCCGACCACGCCCACCTGGCGCACCAGGTATAAAAATATGGCAGCAAAAAACCATCCGCATATATAAAATTTTACATGTTCAAACCATTTATTCAAAGCTTGATTTTTTTGATGTGTTACTGAAACAAAAGAAAAAGGAGGATGCAGATTGATTTAATGTTGATTAAATGCCCTCTGCTAACCAAATTTTTTTTACTATTGCCAACAGTAGTCTTTTTTAATTTTTTTACCAGGTTATTTTCTCAAACTTTAAATTAAAACAAATGCTTGAAATCACCATTCCCCAAAAAATTCTTTCAATTGATATTGGCGGCTCAAATATAAAAGGAACTGTATTAAATAGTGATGGGGAGTTCTTACAAGACTATCAGAAACTCCCAACGCCCAATCCTTCCACGCCTGGAAAAGTGATGGAAGTAATAACACAATTGGCGAATAAGTTTCCGGACTATAATAAAATATCCGTTGGTTTTCCGGGGTATATAAAAAATGGGATCGTAAAAACAGCGCCAAATCTCGGGACAATGGAATGGGCTGAATTTGATCTTGCAAAAAACCTGGAGCTGCTGTTAGAAAAGCCTGCGCTGGCCATTAATGATGCAGACCTGCAAGGGCTTGCCATTGCATCAGGAAAAGGAATAGAAATGATGATAACCCTGGGCACGGGCTTTGGCTCAGCCATTCTAAATGATGGTATCTTATTGCCACATTTGGAAATAGCA
>JBBPZF010000064.1:0-2302 GCA_038199105.1 Chitinophagales bacterium
ACCGGTCTTGTGGTAGATGATGGAATAGTAGTAACTGAAAATATTTTCAAAAAAATGGAAGCCGGAATGAACAAATACCAGGCGGCAAGGGAAGGCTCCAAAGAAATTTATTTCGCAGTTATTTCCACATCAATTACCCTGGCTATTGTTTTTCTGCCCATCATATTTTTAGAAGGTTTTACAGGCAGGCTTTTCCGCGAATTTGGAATTGTTGTTGCAGGAGCTGTGCTCATATCCGCATTTGTGTCGCTTACGTTGACGCCCGTTCTAAATGTAAAACTTACCAGCAAAAAATTGGGGCACTCATGGTTTTATAAAAAGACAGAACCATTTTTTACTGCAATGGAAATGGGGTATAAAAATAGTTTAGCCCGTTTTATGAAAATAAAATGGATGGCGTTTGTTCTTGTTGCCGCGTGCTTTGGCATTATCTGGTTTATTTTTGCAACTATTCCTTCCGAATTGGCACCTCTCGAAGACCGCAATCAGTTCAGGCTAAGCGTTACGGCTCCGGAGGGAACTGCCTATGAATATATGGACTCTTATATTGACAGCATTAACCAAATGATCATTGACTCCGTGCCTGAAAAAACAAGAATCATAAGCCTTACTGCTCCCGGATTTGCAAGTGGCGCGACTAACAGCGGATTTGTGAGTGTAACCCTTACAGATCCTAAGGATAGGAACAGAACGCAGCAACAGGTTGTAGATGCTGTTAATAAAAATCTTAAAAAATATCCCCAGGGCAGGGCATTCGCTTCGCAGGAACAAACGATTTCCGTAAGCAGGCGTGGAGGGCAACCTGTTCAATTTGTAATTCAAAATAATGATTTTGAAAAAATACGAAAGGTACTTCCTCAATTTCTTGATGAGGCCAACAACAGCCCGGTATTTGAAGGCGTGGATGCTGATCTGAAATTTAATAAGCCCGAGCTCAGGGTAAACATTGACCGCCTCAGGGCAAGTGAATTAGGCGTAAGTGCAGACGCTATTTCGAGAGCAATGGAGCTGGCTTATAGTGACAGGCGATTCGGGTATTTTTTAAAATCGGGAAAACAATACCAGGTATTGGGGCAGGTAGATCGTGACGAGAGGGACGACCCCAATGATCTAAGTAAATTAATGGTTAGAAATAACAGGAATGAAAATATACGTCTCGACAATTTAGTATCTACCACAGAAGCCTCTGCACCACCGACTATTTATCATTTCAACAGGTATAAATCTGCAACTATATCTACAGGCCTCGCAGAGGGATATACCGTGGGAGACGGCATAAAAGAAATGAATAGAATCGCAAAAAAAGTATTGGACGATTCATTTACAACCGCACTCAGTGGATCTTCCAGGGATTATGCAGAAAGCTCAGGCAATACTTTATTTGCATTTGTACTGGCGCTCTTATTGATCTATCTTGTTTTATCCGCGCAATTTGAAAGCTTCATTGACCCCTTCATTATTATGATCACGGTTCCCCTGGCGTTAGCCGGTGCCTTACTTTCCTTATGGATATTTGACCAGACGTTTAATATTTTTTCACAGATAGGAATGATCATGCTGATAGGGCTTGTGACTAAAAATGGTATTTTAATTGTAGAATTTGCTAATCAAAAAAGAAAAGCAGGAATGGATAAAGTTGAAGCAGTGGTAGAGTCTGCATTTTCAAGATTGCGCCCCATCCTTATGACAAGCCTGGCTATGTCACTCGGCGCATTGCCATTAGCGCTTTCTATTGGTGATGCTTCCACAAGCCGCATACCGCTGGGAGTTGTAATTGTTGGCGGCATCATGTTCTCCCTAATTCTTACTTTATATGTTGTGCCTGCCATGTATGCATTTCTTTCATCAAAAAAGACTCCATTGAATGAAGCGTTGTAGCAGCATCCTGATTATATATTTTTTACAGGCATTCATTTTTAACGCACATCTTTCTGCACAGGATACTTTATTAACTATTGAAGATGCAGTGAGATATACTGTCGAAAATAATTTTGCCATTAGTATTAGCCGCAATAGTGTAGAAATTGGAACCATTAATAATAACTGGGCAAACGCGGGTGCTATTCCTGTAATAAGCGCCACAGCTAATAAAACGATTGGATCAAATAATCTCCAGCAAAAACTCAGCAATGGCACTACCACTATTCGTAATGGTAATGCTACCAAAAATACGAATGCGGGCGTGGCCGTTAGCTGGCCAATATTTGATGGATTTAAAATGTTTGCCACAAAAAGAAGGCTGGAAGAGTTGGAAAGAAATGGTGAATATGCTTTTCGCAAAGCGTTGAACGAAGCAGTTTAT
>JBBPZF010000065.1:0-2396 GCA_038199105.1 Chitinophagales bacterium
ATAAGGTGGGACACTGCAACAAGAAAATGGAAACTCGAGAATGTTACCGAGCGCCGCATCAACGGTATAAAGTCTGTGGTGACAAAAACCCCGACCATGCAGATGAATTTTAATTTCAAACCAAGGGACTTGCAGCGTGATGATTATATGAAGGATAAACTTACAACACCCGACCTTGATGAATATATAAAGCTTGAAAAAATTAGGGGTGCCGAAAATATAAATACTTTGTTGTTGGAAAAATATAACAGGAGCGCTAATCCCGTTTCGGTTTTTATTTTAACACTGATAGGTGCCTCGATGGCTTCCCGCAAGATACGCGGTGGCAGCGGCTTTCATCTTGCAATCGGTGTGCTCATCTGTGTGTTGTATATTTTAGTTGGCAGGTTTTCTTCGGTTTTTTCTATGAAGGGAAACTTCAACCCATTTATTGCTGCATGGTTACCAAATATTGTTTTTGCTTTTCTTGCCTATTATCTGTACAGGCGCAGTTCCCGGTAAATGAATTTCCTTTCAGGCCCGTTGCGCAGCTAATAATAATTTCATTTGTTTAGCGTGTGGTGTAATGTTAACTTTAGGGCTATAGTAATTTCTTTCGCACAAGTGCAAATAATCTAAAAAAAATTTAAACATGGGTGTAGTACAAGACAGGTTTAAGGAAAAGGCTGATATCTTATCAGCAGAAGTAAAAGAAATATTGCAAGAGCATGGCGATAAGGTAATTGGGGAAGTAAAATTATCCCAGATTTACCTGGGCATGCGTGGAATTACAGGTCTTGTTACTGAAACTTCACTTCTCGATTCACAAGATGGGATAAGGTTCCGGGGTTATTCCATTCCTGAATTGCAGGAAAAATTACCAAAAGCCGAGGGTGGCAGCGAACCTTTACCGGAAGGATTATTTTATTTGATGCTTGTGGGTGAATTACCAACAGAAGAAGATGCACAGCATGTAAGTAATGTGTGGCAACGGCGCAGCCATGTGCCGAGTCATGTATTTTCTACTATAGAAGCGTTGCCATTAACTGCCCATCCGATGACGCAGTTTGTAGTTGGAATCATGGCCTTACAAACTGAAAGCCGCTTTGCGAAAAAATATGCAGAAGGCATGAATAAAAAAGATTATTGGGCCGCCACTTTCGAAGATTGCATGGACCTGATAGCGAGATTGCCACGCATTGCAGCGTATATCTATCGCCGCAAGTATAAATTCGGCAACCACATTCAGCCCGATGGATTATTGGATTGGGCCGGCAACTTTGCTCACATGCTTGGTTTTGAAGATGAAAGTTTTAGGGAGCTTATGCGATTGTACATGACTATACATTGCGACCATGAAGGCGGAAATGTGTCTGCACATGCGACACACCTGGTGGGATCTGCGCTTAGTGATCCATATCTCGCTTTTGCTGCAGGAATGAACGGGCTCGCAGGTCCACTGCATGGCCTGGCAAACCAGGAAGTGATCAAGTGGATTTATGAAATGCAGAAGGAACTTAATACTGATTTACCCACCAATGAACAAATAGCAGGATACGTTGAGAAAACGCTTGCTGAAGGTAAAGTAGTGCCGGGGTATGGCCACGCCGTATTAAGAAAAACAGATCCACGCTTCGAAGCACAAATGGCATTTGGGAAAAAACACTTACCAGATGATCCGTTAGTAAATACAGTTTGGAATATTTATGAGACGGTGCCGGCTATTCTTCAATCACTTGGTAAAGTAAAAAATCCCTGGCCAAATGTGGATGCGCATAGCGGTGCATTGTTAGTTCACTATGGTTTGGTTGAGTATGAATTTTATACAGTGCTGTTTGGTGTATCAAGGTCGCTCGGAGTGCTTGCAAGCCTTTGCTGGGACAGGGCGCTGGGCTTTCCTTTAGAACGTCCCAAGTCCGTATCAAACCGGCTGGTTAAGCTTTGGCTTCAGGGGAAGGAAGAAATATGGGGAGATTAACAGAAGAAGCAAGAAGGAAGTAGCAAGTATCACGTAAAGTATAAAATCTATTTTTATATTTGCACTCTTTTAAAAATAAAATGGGGAATTAGCTCAGTTGGCTAGAGCGCCTGCATGGCATGCACGAGGTCACCGGTTCGAGCCCGGTATTCTCCACATCAATAAAATAAAAGAGGTTTCAGTAATGAAGCCTTTTTTGGTTTTACTCCGGCATTTGGTTTGAGATACGCACATTATAGATGATGAAGAAATAAAAGGAATTTCGCTTGCCCCTGCAGGAAGTGAGCCGGTATTTCTTTTTTTTAATCAGGATGGAAGAATTCTTTCTCCCATTAACATTATGGTAAAAGAAATTTATGATGGTGTGCGTTTTGATAAAGATTTACTATTTACAACGAGCACCAAAACGCAATACGCAGGCCCCGATGCCCATATAGCG
>JBBPZF010000066.1:0-8020 GCA_038199105.1 Chitinophagales bacterium
AATATATTATCCGGTATAGAGAAATAATATGCATACTTTTCATGATAGCATTTATGCCGCAAAACGATATTTCTCGTTAGTTATTTTTACATGGCTGTGTTTGTGCATCTTTTTTTAGCGCAGCCAATTTTCTTTTTAGAGAAACAGTTATAGCTATAGGCTAACTACTCCATCAAAACAGCGACATATCTGTTTACCAATTCTAACAAACCCATCGGGACTCCGGCAAAAACATAAAGCAAATTCCTTTAATGATAAATTCGAATAGTAATTATACGGTTAGAAGACAAAATTTTCCTGTTATCAAAGACCTGATGCATTAATTCATCATTAAATTAAAAATAAAAGGCACTAATAATTTGGATTCAAAAAATGAGATAGATAATTTTATTTGACAAAACCATTCCATCAAGCTAAAACCGCTTTTTATGAAAAATATACTGTCATCCAACTCCAATTCAAATCTTGTTAACAAAATTTTAGTTGTGCTTATTTTACTCACTTTTTTTTACACGGCCTGGTTTTATTAGGCAATAGTTATTCCTTCTAATAACAAAGAATTTTTCTCGAAAAATATATTACGGCCAAGCAATAAAGTTGATAGCATTCTTAGTAAGCATAGAACAAGAAGGCAGATTTTTTTAAAATAAAAAAAGACGGCAATAGACCGTCCTTTTTTTATTTGAAAATTTTAATTTTTTAATTTCTTCTTCCACCAAATAACCTAAGCAGGAAGATGAAGATATTAATGAAATCCAGGTAAAGATTTAATGCGCCAAGTACCGAAATCTTTTTGGTGTCCGATGCTGATACATCATCGTATTCCAGGCCTTCACCAATTCTCTTTAGCTTTTGCACATCGTATGCAGTAAGTGCTGTAAATACCATCACGCCGATGATACTTATAAGATAATCCAGGCCGCTGCTATGCAGGAAGAAATTGATAACCATTGCGATTAAAATCCCTATAACACCCATCATTAATATGCGTCCAAATTTGGTAAGATCCTGGTCGGTGGTGTAGCCCATAAAAGCCATTACACCAAACATAGCAGAAGCTGACAGGAAACAACCTAAAACAGAACCCGGCGTAAACGCAAGTAATATAAAGCTGAAACTTATTCCATTTATAACCGCGTAGGCTATAAATAATGCCAGCAGCGCCGTAGCTGATAATTTCCTGTAGCCAAATGACATAAGAAGCACAAAACCCAATGGTGCGAAAATGGTGATTTTACCCAAGCCAGTAATACCCGTTGGCGATACCAGGTAACTTAATAGAGTGTCATTAATAGAAAATTGCCAAGCAAATAAAGCGGAAACGCCAAGGGCAATAAACATAAGCAGGAAAACATTTGCTATAAAAGATCTTGCATGTGTACGATCAGAGGTGTTCGTTAGAATTGTATAATCTGTAATTGTATCTCTCTTAGTTATATCCATTTTTTATATTTTTTAGTAAAATTAGTAAGCAATATTGAATAATATTTACCGATAAAAAAATTTAAGTTATTTATAATAATAAACGATTAGAAAAGAGTTTTGTTTTGAAAAAGGTTTCCCGCTAACTCTATACCTGATACCTGATACCTGATACCTACTTAATCCGCATCAAACCAAACCTGCTTGCCATCATTCCAGTCGCCATTGTAATTAATGGTAAGTTCCTCTCCTTTTTCAACCGGCCTTATGGTCTTTATTCGTATCATTTCCTTTTCAAAATCCATAAAATATTCGCAATTGCTTTCGTAGCTGTGATTGTAAATAGAAATAAGCCCCAATGCAAGGCAGCATCTTTTTTTATCCGTTCCCCATTCAAAAATATAATCATGCAACAGAGTTTCATCGAGGTGGATTCTATCTTCCGCAGACATTACAATCACCGGGGAATATTCTATCGTGGTATCAGCGGGTATCATTTCTTTTGAAAATATTCCCCTTCCCTTTGAAGAGGTTTTATCTAAATGTAAATATGGCTTTATCATATTATTAAACTGCTGACTTATGTAAAATAAATTAATTTGCGGCAAATCTCCAGAACCCATTGTATGACAGAAGAAGAAATTTCAATTCAGGAGCAATATGAGGAGCTTCTCGCAGCCGGGAATGAAGCTGAGATAAGTGAATTTCTGAATCAGCAAAACATAAGTGACGTTGCTGAACTGGTAGAAGAAAATGAAGAAAGAGAAATAGAAATGTTCGTTGCGCTTTCTGTTCACAGGGCAGTTAGCCTTTTTAAGATACTCGAACATTCAACTCAAAAAAGAATTCTCAAAAATCTTTTTCCGCACAAAAGTGCTGAGTTGTTTAACCAGATGCAACCTGACGACCGCACTTCATTTCTGCAAGACCTCCCTAACGAAGTAGTAAGAGAATTGGTAAAGACACTTGACCCTGAGGAAAGGAAAATTACATTGTCGCTTTTAGGCTATCCGGAAAACAGTGTTGGCCGCCTGATGACTCCGGATTACGTGTATGTACATGAATACAATACCGTCGCGGAAGTATTAGATATTATACGACATGTAGGAAAGGATATCGAAACAATAGATGTGATATACATTATCAACAAGCACGGGGAATTGCTTGATGATATAAGGATAAGAGAATTTCTTTTAGCCCCACCTGATAGAAAAGTAAGTGAAATGATGGATGGCCGCTTTATAGAATTAAATGTAAACGACGACCAGGAAACTGCCAATGAAGTCTTTAAAATGAATAATCGTGTAGCCCTTCCCGTGGTAGACGATTACAATGTATTGCTTGGCATCGTTACTATTGATGATGTGCTGTGGGTTACCAATGAAGAATTTAGTGAAGACATACAAAAGATAGGTGGTGCCGAAGCCCTTGACCAGCCATATCTTGAAACGCCTTTTCTTGGCCTCGTTAAAAAAAGAGTTGGCTGGCTGATCATACTTTTTTTGGGCGAAATGCTTACTGCCACAGCGATGGCATACTATAACGATGAACTGGCAAAAGTGATTGTACTTACTAATTTTATTCCTCTTATTATGAGCAGCGGCGGTAACAGCGGCTCCCAGGCCTCTACTTTAATTATACAAGCGATGGCGCTCGGTGAAGTCGCGATTGCCGATTGGTGGCGGGTAATGCGTCGTGAGATACTTTCAGGACTTATGCTGGGGTTAATACTGGGGTGTATTGGATTTATGCGAATATTTGTTTGGCATACACTAATGAAGCACGGTGCAATGACTGATATTTATGGAATTGACTGGTTCCTGATCGCCCTGTCAGTAAGCTTTTCACTCGTAGGCGTTGTACTCTGGGGTTCGCTTACGGGAAGTATGTTGCCAATACTATTAAAAAAATTAGGTGCCGATCCGGCATCATCATCCGCGCCATTTGTAGCAACCCTCGTAGATGTTACCGGGCTGATTATATTTTTTAATGTGGCTCTTTATTTTTTAAAAGGCCATGGGCTTTGAGAATTGGTAATCAGTTATGAGAGATGATTTATTGAGTGTTGAGAGGGTACATTATCATTAATAAATTATTCACTTGCTTCCTCATCCCTGATCCCTGATATCCGATACCTCAATACCCACTACCTAACCCTTAATCCCCAACTCCAACAACACTTCTCTTTTTCGTCTGCGTGATATTTCTACATGCGAACCATCTTTCATAATAATATTGCTGGTTGATGAAACATAGCCCTCAACAAATGCTGCTTTAATGAGATGTGATTTGCGTATAATAAATACTATTCAACGGACATTAAATCTTATGCAGTGGTTTTACCAAAACGTAAAACACAAAATCCTGAAGAAATAGGGTGAACTGTTTCAACTGGTGTCATTTTCGTTATTTTGCGCACCGGGATTGATGATCATTATTGAAGTAATTTTTTAAAACAGGAATAATATGTGCGGAATTGTTGGATACATTGGCCCGAGAGAGGCCTACCCTATAATAATCACCGGCTTAAAGCGGCAGGAGTACCGCGGCTACGACAGCACAGGAGTGGCGCTTATAAACGAGAACGGTTTACAGGTTTACAAGAAAAAAGGGAAAGTTGCCGAGCTTGAAGAGTCGCTTTTGGGCAAACCTTTGAGCGCTCACATCGGCATAGGCCATACAAGGTGGGCGACGCATGGCGAACCCAGCGATGTAAATGCGCATCCGCATAGAAGCGCCGGTGGTAAACTGGCAATGATCCATAACGGCATTATTGAAAACTATGCACAGATAAAAAAAGAACTTGTAAATAAAGGATACAATTTTAAAAGCGAGACCGATACAGAGGTGTTGCTGAATTTTATTGAAGAGATACAAAAGAACAGCAATTGCCCGCTTGAAGAAGCAGTACGCATCGCATTAAAAAGAGTAAGCGGGGCTTATGTAATTCTACTGCTGGATGAAGACAATCCCGATACTATTATTGCCGCACGTAAAGGAAGCCCGCTTGTGATTGGCATCGGCAAGGGTGAGCACTTCCTTGGCTCTGATGCAACGCCCATGCTTGAATATACCAAGGAAGTAGTGTATGTAAATGACTACGAAATTGCGGTGATAAAAGCGGACGAGCTTATCTTAAAAAATCTTGGAAACGAAAAGCAAACACCTTACATCACCAGCCTGGATATGGAGCTTGCGGAAATTGAAAAAGGCGGGTACGAGCATTTTATGCTGAAGGAAATTTATGAGCAGCCGGCTACAATTTATGATTGCTTACGGGGAAGGTTAGACGCTTCTAAGGGTACTATCACAATGAAGGGTATTGAAGATAATATTGAAGCGCTGATTGCAGCTCCGAGATACATCATCATTGCCTGTGGTACAAGCTGGCATGCCGGGCTGGTTGCTGAATACATTATTGAAGAGCTTTGCAGGATACCTGTGGAAGTAGAATACGCATCAGAGTTCCGGTACAGGAATCCGATAATAAATAAAGGAGATGTGATCATAGCCATTTCGCAAAGCGGCGAAACAGCTGATACATTGGTAGCGATAGAAAAAGCAAAAGAGCAAGGCGCATTTATCTTCGGTATTGTCAACGTAGTTGGCTCCTCTATTTCCCGTGCTTCTCACGCCGGCGCATACACGCACGCAGGAATGGAAATTGGCGTTGCGTCCACCAAAGCTTTCACTGCGCAGGTAACAGTATTATTAATGATCGCTTTAAAAATTGCTAAAGAAAAAGGAACGATTGACGAAAGCCGCTACTCAAAATTGCTGGTGGAAATGGAAGAAGTGCCGGAGAAAGTTGAGTCAATTTTAAAAAATGGAAAAGAGTTGGATGTTATTGCGCAAAAATATAAAGGCGCTGTTAATGCACTTTACCTTGGCAGGGGTTACAATTTTCCGATCGCTCTCGAAGGTGCATTAAAGCTCAAAGAAATTTCATACATACATGCGGAAGGCTATCCGGCAGCAGAGATGAAACATGGACCCATAGCCTTGGTAGATGACGAGTTGCCTGTAGTATTCGTCGCGACAAAAGATGAATACCATGCTAAGATTGTAAGCAATATGCAGGAAATAAAAGCACGTAAGGGAAAGGTAATTGCCATCATCACCGAAGGAGATGAAACTGTGCCTGGAATGGCCGATGACGTTTTTGCTGTGCCGCCCGCCGACGAAATTGTTGCGCCATTGCTCAGCGTAATTCCATTGCAGTTGCTTTCATACTATATAGGAGTCGCCAAAGGATGCGACGTAGATAAACCAAGGAATTTGGCTAAATCGGTGACGGTGGAATAATACCCCTATCCCCTGAAGGGGGAACCGTGAGACTAACCCGTAAGCTAAAAAGCATGTGCAGCATTTTTGCGGTACATTGCGAATATTTTTTTTAAATTTTAAAACGCTCTTTTAAAGCTGCCTTCGCCCCTTCAGGGGTTGGGGTCCATTCCATGAATATTATTACGAAACATCCAATCAATAACCTCGGTTACAATTTTATTGCTGAAAAATATTTGCCGGCCGGGGAAGATGAATATTATTTGCGCAACCAGCAAAACAACAGTGGAATAAAATACCGGAAACTTTCTGATGCAGAAAGAGAAATACTTATACAAAATGGCAATAGCTCCGATGACTGGAATATGTTGTTTGTATCAGAAAAATTTGACCCGGCGCTTGTAAAAAATTCTAAGTTTTTTGGCCTTGTACGTATAGGTATGCTTGAGCCTTACTACCTGGAATTTCACAATTTGCGTTTGCCTGTAGGCATTTACGACAGTACAGTGATAAGCTGCGACTTCGGTAATAACATTTGTATTGACAATGCTCATTATTTAAGCCATTACATCATTGGCAGTGAGGTGATGATTGCTAACGTGAATGAGTTGGCTACCACTGATTATTCAAAATTTGGAAACGGCATTTTAAAAGAAGGTGAAAATGAAAGTACACGCACATGGATGGAAGTGCGCAATGAAAACGGCGGAAGGCGCATTATTCCTTTTAACAAGATGCTACCCGGAGACGCTTACCTGTGGAGCAGTAACCGCGATGATGAAGAATTACTGGATCGTTTTGTAGAACTAACGGGAAAAGAGTTTGACAAACAACGCGGCTATTACGGGACCATTGGCGACAGGACGGTGCTGAAAGATTGTAATATCATTAAAGATGTTTCGATAGGTACAGATGCTTATTTAAAAGGAGCTAATAAATTAAAAAATCTTACGATCAACAGTGATAAAGAAAGAACTTCACAAATTGGCGAAGGATGCGAAATGGTAAACGGAATTATCGGATATGGCTGCCGCATTTTCTATGGTGTAAAGGCTGTTCGTTTTGTGATGGCATCGCACTCACAACTGAAATATGGAGCAAGGCTTATCAATTCTTATCTTGGTAATAACTCCACCATATCTTGTTGCGAGGTACTTAACTCTCTTATTTTTCCAGCGCATGAACAGCATCATAACAATTCTTTTTTATGTGCCTCCTTACTAATGGGACAAAGCAACATCGCTGCAGGAGCTACCATAGGCAGCAATCATAATAGCCGAAGCCCTGACGGTGAAATTATTGCCGGGCGTGGCTTCTGGCCAGGGCTTTGTGTGAGCCTGAAACATAATTCAAAATTTGCATCCTTTACGCTTATGGCGAAAGGAGATTTTCCATTTGAGTTAAATATTAAATTTCCCTTTAGTCTTGTAATTAACGATGTAAACAAAGACCGGCTTGTTGTGATGCCTGCTTATTGGTTCATTTATAATATGTATGCGCTCTCGAGAAATACATGGAAATATGAAGATCGCGACAGGCGCACCGAAAAAATACAAAGAATAGAATACGGTTTTCTTGCACCGGATACTATCAATGAGATGTTTATTGCCATTGAAATATTATCACGGTTAAAGCCCGACGAAGATGGAAATTATTACACATCCGGTTTTGAAAATAGCCAAAGAAAAACACAAATCATAAAAGTGGAAGAGGCAGTTAAATTGTTTAAAGAATTGATAACGTATTATGGCGCGAGCCTGCTACATGATCATCTTATGCAAAATAAATTTGCTTCATTTGAAGAGATGAAGAAAACTTTAATTGTACGCATTCAAAGATCCGAATGGCAAAATATCGGGGGCCAGTTAATACCATCACAGCATGTAGAAAAGCTAAAGAAAAATATTAAATCGGGGAAAATAGATGCATGGGAAAAAGTGCATGATGTGTATAGAAGTGAGGACTTAGCTTATGACAATAATAAATTAATTCATGCATATACATCCTTGCTGGAAGTAGAAAATATAACCTCAAAGCAATTCACACCGCAAGTATTCAAATCGCTGTTAGAAAGATCAATTGCAACACAGTCCTGGATGGCCGATGGTATCTACAAGTCAAGGGCAAAAGATTATACTAACCCTTTCAGGAAAATGGTTTATGAATCAAAAGACGAAATGAATGTGATTATGGGCAAACTGGAAGACAATCAATTTATCCAGGATAAACTAAAAGAGCTCGATGTTTATAAAAAAAATGTAAAAGTGACAATTAAGAAGATGAAGCTGTGATAAGCTTTTTCCAGCTAATTATG